>JACCYW010000323.1 GCA_013696275.1 Chloroflexota bacterium
TTCAACGTCATCTTCCTGTTGGCCGGGATGATGGTGCTGGCTGGTGGGCTCAGCCAGACCGGCTTCTTCGAGTACGTCGCGGGACACGCCATCCACCTTTCGAAAGGCGAGCCCTTCCGGCTATTGATCATCCTGTCGCTGGTCACGGCAGGCCTGTCCGCGCTACTCGACAACGTCACGACGGTCGTCCTGCTGACGCCCGTCACGCTCTCGATGGCGCGAACGCTCCGAGTGTCGCCGTTCCCGTACCTGATCAGTCAGATCCTCGCCTCGAACATCGGTGGCACGGCGACGCTCATCGGCGACCCGCCGAACATCCTGATCGGCTCGGCCGCCGGCCTCGACTTCGCGGACTTCCTGCTCAACCTCGCACCCGTCGTGCTCGTGATCATGGTCGCCTTCCTGGTGATCATGCGACTGGCCTTCGCGCGATCCATGGAGGACGACGCCGACCGCTTGGATGTCCTCGCCGAGTTGGATCCCGCCGCCGCCATCAAGGACCGTCGGCTCATGTTCCGGGCACTGGCCGTGCTCGGGCTGACCATCGCCGGCTTCCTGGCCCACTCGGCCATCGGGCTCGAGGCAGCCACGGTCGCGTTGCTTGGCGCCACCACTCTGATGATCGTGGGCCCCCTCGACCCACACGCGGCGCTCAGGGATATCGAGTGGAACACCCTGTTCTTCTTCGTCGGGCTGTTCATGCTGGTGGAGGCCGTCGTCCACGTCGGCATCGTCGGCGGGGTCGCCGACGCCCTTGCCACGGCCGCCGGAGGCCGGCTCGATCTAGCGGCCATCGGCCTCCTCTGGCTTTCCGCCCTGGCATCTGCCGTCGTCGACAACATCCCGTACACCGCAACGGCTATCCCGGTCGTCGAACGACTCATCGAGAGCGGCCTTGAGGCGCTGCCGCTGTGGTGGTCGCTCGCGCTCGGCGCCTGCCTCGGCGGCAACCTGACCATCGTCGGCGCCTCGGCGAACATCGTCGTTGCCAACCTCGCCGCGCGCGATGGCCACCCGATCACATTCATGCGCTTCTTCCGTTATGGGTCGGGCGTCGTGCTCGCCTCGCTCCTGATCTCGAGCGTGTACGTCTGGATCCGCTATCTAGTGTGATGGGCACTCCGGCGGCCCCTCGTCGGCTAAAGTCCGGCGATGCACCGGCCGTTGCCCCCGTGGCTCACCCGCGGGGTTCGCGGCATCGGCCTCGCGAGCCTGCTGTCCGATTTCGGCCACGAGATCCCGACCGCCCTCCTGCCTAGCCTCCTGACCTCGGTCCTCGGCGCTCCGGCCGCTGCACTCGGGCTGATCGAAGGTGTCGCCGACGCGATGTCGGGTGTGGCCAAGATCGCCGGGGGCGCGCTCGCCGATGATCCAGCCCGCCGTCGCTCGATCGCGGTCGGCGGCTACACCTTGACGGCGATCCTCTCCGCGCTCATCGGTGTCGCCGGCGCTGTGTGGCAGGTGGCGATCCTGCGGACCGGGGCGTGGGTCGCACGCGGCGTCCGCGGCCCGGCTCGGAATGCCCTCCTGGCCGATGCGGTCGAGCCATCGCAGTTCGGTCGCGCCTACGGCTTCGAGCGCTCGATGGACAATGCCGGCGCGGTCGGTGGGCCGATCATCGCCATCCTGCTCGTCAGCCTCGTGGGCATCCGGGGCGCGATCCTGCTGTCGGTCATCCCCGGGTTGCTCGCCGTCCTCGCGATCGTCTACGCGGTCCGTCATCTGGCCAAGCCGACCAGACGTGAGCACGCGCCGGTGAGGCTGGTCGTCCGGCCGCTGCTCCGTGGACCGCTCGGGCGGTTGCTCATCGGGATCTCGCTGTTCGAGGCCGGCAACATGGCAGCGACCCTACTCATCCTTCGGGCGAGCGAACTCTTCACCCCGGATCGCGGACCCGATGGCGCCGCGCAGCTCGCGATCGCCCTCTATGTCGCTTACAACGTCGCGGCGACGCTGGCCAGTCTTCCGGGCGGCCACCTGGGCGATCGCTTCGGGATGGTACGGGTCCTGGGCTTCGGCTTCGCGCTGTTCGCCGCCGCTTATGCCGCCTTCGGGCTTGCGGGTCCCGATCCGCTGGTGCTCGGACTGGCCTTCGTGGCGGCCGGGGTGGCGATCGGCGCGGTCGAAACGGCCGAGCATGCCGCGGTCGCGGGTCTCGCCTCGCCGGACGTCCGAGGCTCAGCGTTCGGCTTGCTGGCGGCGATCCAGAGCGTAGGTAATCTCATCGCGAGCGGGGTTGCGGGCATCGTGTGGACGCTCGTGGGGCCGGCGGCAGCCTTCGGCCTGGCGACGCTCGCCATGGTCGCCGCGCTAGCCGGCCTCATCGCCGCCCAGTGGCGGGGTGGCCTGGACGCATCGGCGGTTTCGCAATAGGATACTCCCCGGGAGTATC
>JACCYW010000325.1 GCA_013696275.1 Chloroflexota bacterium
GGTAGCCAGCCACCGGTGGAATCGCAGAAGGCTGCCGCTTCGCCGACCGGATCCATGGCCGGCGCTGAGCTTTGAGCGAAGGCCGTGCCGGATGTGCCCAGGCTGACCACGACCGGTCCCGGCCGCGTCGCGCCGACACCGATGGCCGAACACATGTTGTCGCCCCCGCCGGCCGCGACGGGCGTTCCGACCGCTATGCCCAACTGCTCGGCAGCGGCCTTGCGGAGCGCGCCGAGCACCGATCGCGACGGCACCAGCGGCGGGAGGGTCTGACGCCAATCGCGACCACCGTCCAGCGCCGCCAGGACCGGCTCGCTGTAGCGCCGTTCGCGCACGTCCAGATAGGCGGTCCCCGATGCGTCGCCGGGCTCGGTGGCGAACACGCCAGTCAGCCAGAGGTCGAGATAGTCGTGCGGCAGGCAGAAGCGCTGACTCGAGCTGTAGACCTCGGGCTCGTGCTCCATCAGCCACATGATCTTGGGCGCTGTGTAGCCGGGCAGGAAGAGGTTGCCGGTCAACCGCAGGGCCTCGGCGCGGCCACCGAGCCGCTCGGTGAGGCGCTCGCACTGGCCGACCGTGGTCGTGTCGTTCCATAGCTTGGCCGGCCGTAGGGGCCGGTCACTCGCGTCCAGGGCGACCAGGCCGTGTTGCTGGCCGGAGACGCCCAGGCCGACGATCTCCACCGGGCCGTCATCAGCAGCGGCAGCGCTGATGGCTGCCCGGACTGCGCCGATGGCGGCATCTACCCACCAGTCAGGGTGCTGCTCGCGCGTGCCATCCGCCCGCTCGATGAGATCGTGACCGGCTCGACCAACGGCCAGGATCTGCGCGCTCTGTCCGTCCATGAGCACGGCCTTCGTCGATGCTGTCCCGCAGTCGATGCCCAGGAATGCACGGCGGGCCATCAGTGCACGCCGGCGAGTAGTTCGAACGTGAGCAGGTCCAGCCACTGGCAGCCTTGCCAACGCTCGGCCAGCGCGTCGCGGTGGAAGTCGCGATGGCAAAGCGCGCACACGTTCTCCGGACGGGGTTCATGAGCCACGACCGCGATCCTAGCAAGGCGTCGAGTAGAAGCGCCGTCCGGGATGCGGCGGTAGGATCGCCGACGCTCCGAGGTCCGATCCATGGTCTAGGGTTCCGGCGTGGGCCGAACGTCCGTCGCGCGGCAGTGACGACCTGGGATGTCTGTGTCTACAGTGGGACGGCCGGAGGCGTCGTGGCGGCGGTCACCGCGGCGCTATCAGGCGCAGAGGTCGTCCTGGTAGAGCCCGGCCAGCACTTGGGCGGTATGGTCAGCGGTGGCCTCGGCAAGACCGACATGGAGCGTCAGGAACACTTCATCGGCGGGCATGCGCGGCGTTTCTTCGAGGATGTCGGGGCGCGGTACGGCCAGAGCCTCGCGTGGCGCTTCGAGCCCCACGTGGCGGAGAAGATCTTCATCGAGTGGGTGGAGCGGGCCGGCGTGGAGGTTCGCCTCGGGTCGATGATCGAAGGCGTTGAGATGGTCGACACCCGGATCGGCAGCTTGCGTCTGGAGGATCGCTCGATGATCAAGGCGGCTGCGTACGTGGACGCCTCCTACGAGGGCGACCTCCTTGCGGCTGCCGGGGCGAGCTTCGCCATCGGACGCGAGTCCCGGTCGCTCAACGGCGAGTCCCTGGCCGGCCGCCGAGAACTCCTGCCGGACCCTCATCAGTTCCGAGCGCCCGTCCTTGCCAGCCGCGCGGGCGGCTTGACGCGATACCTGCAGCCGCTGGACGGCATCTGCTTGCCGGGGGAAGGTGACAACAAGATCCAGTCTTATTGCTATCGCATCTGCCTGACGGCCGATCGGGCGAACGGTGAGCCGATCCCCCCACCAACCGGGTACGACGCTGAGCAGTACCAGCTCCTGGCCGCTTATCTGGAAGCCTTGGGCGAGCGCGCGACGATCCGCGATGTCCTTGGGGTCGGTGAGCTGCCCAATGGCAAGACCGACATCAACAGCGGCGGCCCGATATCCACGAACCTGCTTGGCGCTTCGTGGGCTTACCCGGAGGCGGATCCGGCGACCAGACGCCGCGTCGCGGCGGATCATCGAGACTGGGCGCTCGGGCTGCTCTACTTCTTGACCCACGATCGAGCCGTCCCTCGGGCGATCAGGGACAAGCTCGGCCGCTACGGTCTCCCGCGCGATGAGTTCGTCGCTACGGACGGCTGGCCGCACCAGCTCTACGTTCGAGAGGCGAGGCGTCTCCAGGGCGAGTACGTCCTGACCCAGGACGACCTCATGACCTCGCCGCACAAGCCGGACAGCATCGGGCTCGGCGGCTACAACATCGACATCCGCGAGGTCCAGTGGGTGGTCTGCCCCGTCTCGCGCTTTCCGGACGTGTTCGACGAGGTGCT
>JACCYW010000361.1 GCA_013696275.1 Chloroflexota bacterium
CGATCATGTGATGGCGGAAGATGCCCTCGAAGGTCGCCCCGATGGCCAGCAGCGCGGCGCGCGATGGTTCGTTGCGCGAATCGGTCTTGAACTCGACACGTATGGCACCCAGCACCCCGAAGGCGTGATCCAGCTGCAACAGTTTCGCCTCGCTGTTGTGGCAGGTCCCGCGCAGCCACGGTGCCAGCCAGGTCGAGCCGATCTCCAGGCGATGGTGGACCGCGTCGATGTTCAGGTAGCGGCTGCTGCCGACTGCCCGACCGGTCGCCCGATCGATGGTCGCGAACGGCAGCGAGCTTCGCTGGGCGGCCTCGGCCAGCGCCGCTGAGAACCATGCCTCCAGCTCTTCCGCCGTGGTGACCGGGTCGATGTACCAGCGAAAGACGCCCGGCTCACTGAGCCCGGCGACCCGGAGGTCGGGCAGGTGCTGCCGTGCCAGCGGCTCCAGCCGGACCGACCGGCCGGTCAGGGTGGCCGGCTGGACGATCATCGGGGCCGGCCGGTCGCGCGCGATCTGTTCGTGGCTCACTCTGCCACGGCCGTGCCCGGCCGGATCTCCATCATCGCGTGGTGGATGCCGTAGTGGTCCAGCAGGGCGAGATAGGGATCTGGGTCGAACGCCTCCGGTCCGAGGATGCCGGCGCCTGACCAGGCGCCTTCGGCCAACAGCTCCATAGCCAGGACCGGGTTGAAGCCGGTCTGCCATGCCACCGGCTGCAGACCATGCTGGCGCATCGTCTCCTGTGCGTCGCACGCCTGGTAAAGGTACACCTCGCGCGGCTGACCGTCGCGCAGGCCGGTCACCCAGCTGCCCACGATGGCCCGACCGACCATCTCCGCCCCCAGCGTGGCGGGATCCGGCGTCAAGGCGGCGACCAGGTCACGCGGCGCCACGTCCACGTCTTTGACGCGCACCGGGTCGGTCCGGTCGAGTCCCAGGCGATGCAGCGTGCGCAGGATCTGTATGAACTCGTCGCCGAGGGCGTACTTGAAGGTGACATCGGTCACATCCAGCCAGCGCGGGACGAGCACTACCTCCTCGTGCTCCACGTGCACACACTCCATCGGCCCGACCCCCTCCGGGAAGGTGAAGCGTTCCGGCTCGGCGAATGGCTCGCGCGTCGTCCACGCACTGTCGCGCTGCCACACGATGGGCGGGTTGAGACATTCCTCGATGGTGGTCCAGATGGAGAAGACCGGCGCGAACGCGTGGCCCTCGACGCGCAGGTCGCCACCGTCGCGGATGTGCACGGCGTGGATCTCATCGAACAGATGGCGCGCCGCGTGGGCGGCGAAGACATCGGACAGCCCGGGATCCATGCCCATGCCGACCAGGGCCAGCCGGCCCCGCTCCTGCCACGTCCCGGCACGCTCGAACTGGCGGTCGCCCAGCTTCACGCCGGGTCGTCGGTAGGGCTCGTCGGGGTCAGGCCGCGAGAGACTCATGGCCATATCCATGTAGTCGACACCGGCCGCCAGGGCGCCGTCGAAGATGGGCATCACGAAGCGCGGGTCGACGGCGTTGAGCACCAGATCGACCCGATGAGCGCGCGCCAGCGCCTCCACGGCTCGTTCGTCGGAGGCATCGATGGCGGCCGCAGGGTGCGTCGCCGCGTCCGCGCCGATGACTGACTGGATGCGTCGGGCCCGGTCGCGGTCATAGTCCGCCAGGACCATCAGCTCCAGCCATGGACGGCCATAGGAGAGGCGGGCGATCGCCTCACCGACCGTCCCGACCCCGATCAGAAGGACTCGCATCGGTATCCTCTCTTGCGCTGCGTGGTGAGGTCGCCGCACCCAGGTCCAGCCGCTCATGATGCCAGTGCCCGATAAGTCACGACGTGGGCTACCGTTCCGGCCGTGGCAGAGGGAACGATCGAGCCGACGACCGTCATCGAGCTCGTGCTTGGCTTGCTCGTGCTCGTCACGCTCGCTGTTACCGCTGCCCGACGGCTGGGCATCCCGTACCCCATCATGCTGGTCGTCGGCGGCCTGCTCCTGGGCTTCGTGCCCGGCCTGCCCCAGCCGCAGCTGGCTCCGGAGCTGGCGTTCCTGATCTTCCTGCCGCCACTCCTCTTCGCGGCCGGCTACTTCACCTCACTGCGCGACTTCAGGGCCGACCTTCGGGCCATCTCCCTGCTGGCGGTCGGTCTCGTCCTGGTGACCATCGTGGCTGTCGCGGTCGTGCTGCATCTCCTGCTACCGGATCTGCCCCTCGCCGCCGCCTTCGTGATGGGCGCCATCGTCGCGCCGCCGGATGCGGTCGCTGCGACCGCCATCGCACAACGGATCGGCCTGCCACGCCGCATCGTGACCATCCTGGAAGGCGAAAGTCTGATCAATGACGCGACCGCCCTGGTCGCCTACCGGGTGGCCGTGGCGGCCGTGTTGTCGGGCTCCTTCTCGCTCGTGGACGCAGGGCTCTCATTCGTCGGGGTGGCCGCCGGGGGGGTAGTCGCAGGGCTGGTCGTCGGCTATGCCACCGTCCTCCTGCTGCGCCACCTGACCGACCCGCCGGTCGAGGTGACGATCACCCTCCTGGCGCCCTTCGCGGCCTACATCTCGGCCGACAGCCTGGCCGTCTCGGGTGTGCTGGCCACCGTGACGGCTGGCATCCTGGTCGGCCATCGGGCACCCCGGGTGATGTCGTCGGAGACAAGGCTCATCGGCTCGGGCGCCTGGCAGATGCTGCTATTCGTGCTCAACGGCCTGGTCTTCATCCTGATCGGCCTCCAGTTGCCCTCCATCCTGGCCGAGCTCGATCGTTCGCCAGTCGAGCCTCTGGGCTTGGCTCTCGCCGTCAGCTTGACGGTCATCGTGGTGCGGCTGGTATGGGTCTTTCCCGGCGCTTACTTGCCCCGGTTGCTGAGCCGGTCGCTCCGTGAGCGCGATCCAAACCCACCCTGGCAACGCGTCTTCGTCCTTGGCTGGGCGGGCATGCGCGGCATCGTCTCCCTGGCGGCGGCCCTGGCGCTGCCGCTCGATTTCCCGGAGCGGGGACTCTTCCTCTTCGTGACCCTCTCGGTCATCGTGGCCACGCTCGTCGGCCAAGGGCTGACGCTGCCCCTTGTCATGCGTGCGCTGGGTGTGACCGGGGACACGTACCACGAGGAAGAGGAGGTGCACGCCCGGACCATGGCTTCACAGGCCGCCTCCGCACGCATCGGACGTCTCTATGGCGAGTGGCCGGCCCATCGTGAGCTCATCGAGCACCTGCAGGCACAGTACGCGCACCGTGACCGGCACCTGGCCGAGAACCAGGGCGATGGCATGTCTGTCGAGGCCGAAACGGAGCTCATCGAACACGGTCGCATCCGCCGCGCGGTGATCGATGCGGAGCGCGACGCGATCATCGGGCTGCGAGACCGGGGAGCCATCAGCGCTGAGGCCCTGCGCCGGGTGGAGCGCGATCTCGACCTCGAAGAGCTCCGTCTGGAGGCGTAACCTGTCATCGAAGCCGGCGGATCCAGCGCCGGGAGCCGAGGAGGGTGACCGAGATGCCCATCGACGCGTATGTGCTCATCTCCCATGGCGACTACAACGATACGGAGGGCATCGGAAGCTCCTCGCTGGGCCGCAGGCGGGGCAGAGCGGTGGGCACATTCGATGCCGTGATCGCCATCGAGGACGAGAGTCTCGATGGCATCCGTGGCCAGGTGGGCGAGATACGAAAGGCCGCGTCCGGCAACATCCGGACCGACACGTTGTTCGCAGTACGACCCCGGCCATGCCTGGTAAAGCGCACGTCCTTGCCCGATGGCTGGATGATGGCGTTCATGCTCATCGATGCTGCGCCCCATCAGACTCGCAATGTGCTCGAGGACCTTGGGAGGATGGACCCGGATCATGTAGCTGCGGCGGCGA
>JACCYW010000328.1 GCA_013696275.1 Chloroflexota bacterium
GAAGAGCCGACTACCAGGTAGGCCGGCTAGATCCGGGCGATCGACCGAGGCGCCAGGCGGGGCCCGTAACGAGGAGCACGGATGCCGCTGAGTTCGAGCAGTCGGACGACTCGTGCGCGTTGGCCGCGGTAGGGCTCCAACAGCTCGAGCATGCGCTGGTCATCGCCGCGTGGTTCGCCGGCCAGCGCCCAGCACACAAGGTTGGGTACGTGGAAATCGCCGACACTGACCGCGTCGGGATCGCCCAAGGCGACCCGCGCCGCCTCTGCGGCGGTCCACGGTCCGATACCCGGTATCGACCGCAAGTACGCCAGCGCGTCAGCTGGCGGGAGCGTGGCGGCCTTGTCCAGGTGGGCGGCGGGCGCGCCCAGCCTGCGCAGCGTCAGCGCCCGGCGCTGCTCCAGGCCGAACGGGTGGAATCCGTAGTAGGGCGTCACGTGCAGTGCTTCAGCGCTCGGCGGAAGCACCAACCCGGCCGGCCCGGGTGCCGCTTCGCCCTTGGCCAGCAGCAACGCCCGGTAGCTGCGCCGCGCTTCCGTCCCGGTCACCTTCTGCTCGATGACAGCCGGCACGAGCGCCTCCAGCAGCGCATCGGTTCGTCCGAAGCGCAGCCCGGCGAACCGACGCTGCAGCTCCCGGACGACCGCATGAGCAGGTCGCAGATCAGCCGGTCGGTCCTGCTCGCCGATGAGCCGCGGGATGGCGTCCATGGCCCATTCGCGACCCGCTCCCCAGACCGTCGCCTCGACGCCTTCGGTCGACATCGCCAGGCGCATCGTCGCCGGCCCGTCCGGCGTCCGCGTGGCGCGCCAGATGGAGGCGGCTCCGAATCTGACGCTCGGATCGCCGCTGCCATGGCGCAACGGTCCCAGCGTCCAGCGTAGGTCCAAGGCGTTCGAGACGCGCAAGCGCCTGATCAAAGGAGCCTCCGCCCTGGCAGGCTGGTCGGTCGAGCGCGACCCTGCAGCGCGGTCGTCGACCGCCAGCATCAGCATGGGCGTCACGGTCACGAACCGTCGGCGCTGGACGGCCAAGCGGGTATGGGGCGCCACCGCGCGATACAGGGTCACTTGTCCCCAGTCTACCGAGGGCCGCGACTTCGACCCTAGGCAGGGTCGAAGTCGATCCATAGCGGAGCGTGATCGGACGGAAGCTTGCCCTTCCTTGCCTCTCGGTCGATCTCCGCAGCGATGCTTCGCTCGGCCAGCGAACGTGTCATCAGCAGGTGGTCGATGCGCATCCCGAGGCCCTTGTGGAAGTTCCCCGCCCGGTAGTCCCACCACGTGAAGCGTCCCGGTTCCGGATGATGCTTCCGGTAGCCATCGATGAGCCCCCAGTCGAGGAGGCCGTGGAAGCGCTCGCGCTCCGCCGGTGAGGTATGGGTGGTGCCCACATACGCGGCCGGATCGTAGACATCGTCGTCGGTCGGCGCGACGTTCAGATCCCCGCCCAGGACAAGCTCGGTAGATGGATCGGCCGCCCGAACAAGCCACGCTGCCAGCCGGTCATACCAGTCGAGCTTGGCGGTGTAGAACGGAGTCTCCAGTGCCCGGCCATTGGGCGCATAGACGCTGACGATGCGCACACCGCCACAGCTGGCGGCGATGAACCTTGCTCCCTCGGCGTCAGGGCCCTGACCCTCGAACCCGAGCGAGATCTGATCCAATCCCACGCGGCTGGCGATAGCCACACCGTTCCAGCGGCCCTCGCCGTGATGGGCAAGCTCATAGCCGGCCATCCGCATCGGTAACAGGGGAGCTGCCTCATCGGTCAGCTTGGTCTCTTGCATCAAGAGCACGTCTGGTCCACGGAGTTCGAGCCACTCCATGACCCGCGGCAAGCGGACCTTGAGCGAGTTGACGTTCCAGGTCGCGATGCGCACGCAGTTGCGACTAGATGATCAGGCGCCCAGCGCAGTGCTGGGCTCCAGTTCAGCGCCGGCGGCCCGGCAATCCTCTGCGAACTCGGCCAGCGCATCGTCGTTCTCGGCAGCGGCTCGGACGAGGGTGATGATGCGCGACAGTCCAAGCTCCCGGAACTGGTTCAACAGATCCATGCGCTCGGAGCGGTCAGCGGGCCACACTTCCCACCAGACATGGGCCGAAACGGCAAGCGTGGCTGGATCACGGTCGATCTCTTCGCAACGGGCCTGTATCACCGGCAGCGCGGCACGTACGTCTTGCGGCGGCATGCCGTCGACATTGAGTTCATTGGCGAAGCGTGCTGCCAGCCGCCAGGTCACTTTCGGACCGTTGCCACCGACCATGATCGGTAGCGGAGCCTGTACGGGCTTGGGCACGTTTATGGCATCTTCCACGCTGGCATGACGCCCCGCATAGGTGGCTCGGCCGGGGCCAAGCATCCTGGTGATGATCTCAAGGTGATCGGCAAGGATGGCCAGACGCTCCGATGTCTCGGGGTATCCGTAGCCGTATGCCAGCCACTCGTCACGCTTCCAGCCTGCCCCGATGCCCAGCTCCATCCGCCCATCACTCAGCACGTCCATGGTGCTCATCATCTTGGCCGTCAGCGCCGGGTTTCGGAATCTGGTGCAGACCACGACGTGACCGAGTCGCACGCGCATGGTGGACGCGGCCAGCGCAGCCAGCGTGGTGAACGATTCGAAGGTGATCTCTTCGGTCGGCCGGGGGACGGTATGGAAGTGATCGAAGACCCATACTGACTCGAAGCCCAATGCCTCGGCCTGGCGACAGACGTCGCGCGTCCTCGACCACGCCTTCTGCGGGTCCCAGCCATCGAATTCGCCGGTCCACCCCTGCGGGGTGATGATGCCGATCTTCACTTCGTCCTCCGGATATAGCGGCCTGCGACTTGGAGCAGGCGATAGCCTTGGGCAGTCATCACATCTGGTCGTTAGAGCATCGGTTCTCGATGACTGGGACAGTCGGAGCGCTTTCGATATCGTATCCTTGGCTGGGCTAATCTCGCCCCAAGCGGCCGCCGGCAGATCCAGAGCGGCCATTCAAGAGAGGTCGACGATGGTCACGATCCGCAAAGTCGATGCCACGATGATGGACAGCCGTGGTTCGCGCTCCAGCAAAGAGCTGACTCCCAGGCAGCAGGAGCGCCAGGACCAGCAGCGACGCTTCGCTCGGATGATCGATCAGCTGAACGACGAAGCTTCGGTCTTCGAGGTGCGTCTGAGCAAGGATGACAAGTCAGTCACCGTGCGCCAGCGACTTCTGCGGGCGGCGGCCGAGGCAGGCAAAGAGGTCGCCGTCCGCCAGTCGCCGAATGGCTTCGTGGTCGGCCTCATGACCGCTCAGCGACGATCGACGCGCGGTCGCAAGCGGGCATCAGCGAGCGCCTGAGGCCATCGCCAGCGCCTGACGGCCTATCGACGGCGCGCGGCGCAGCTGGGACCGCCTTCGGCGTGGATCGGATCCAGATCTTCGGGCGCCGTGACTCGGCAGCCACCGGCCGGGCCCTCCGTTTCTTCAAGGAGCGGAGGCTGCAGACTTCGTTAGTGGACATCTCACTGCGGCCGCCGGCGCCAGCCGAGCTCCGTCGCTTCATCCAGGGTCTGGGCATGGACGCTATCCTGGATCGAGCCGGCCGGGCGTATCGCGAGGCAGGGCTGGACTTTCTGGTCATGGATGAGCGGGGTCTCATCGAGCGCGTAGGTCGCGACACAGATCTGTTGGCCTTACCGCTGGTCCGCTGGGGCGATCGGACGAGCGCCGGTCCGGCGGAGTCCGTCTGGCGAGGCTGGTTGACCGAGGTCCGTGGGCCGGAGGCTCGTCGATGAGCGGGCTTCGTCAGTAGGGCGTCGCAGAGTCCCAGTCGAGTGTCGCTTCGTCGAATGGCGGTGATACGACCAGGCCGCTCGCTCGCGGCCGCAGGGTGATGAACCGCGTCCCCTGGGCCCTATCGAGCAGGAGGAGTAGATCGGTCCGACCGTCGTAGTCGACATCCGTGCTGGCCAACTTGACATCCTCCATCCCGGTCGGATCGCCCGGCCCTGAAGCCCAGCGCGGCTGGCGCACGAATGTGGACGTCTTCGTCGCCATCAGCACATCGACGGCGATGCCGTCGACCGTGGGACTGACCGTCCATAGGTCGTCACGTCCATCGCGGTCGACGTCCCCGACGGCGTGGCTGGTGGTCGCCCAGCTGAGTCCAGGCTCAGCCAGCCACAGCATCAGTTCACCCAGGCCGCCACCGTTCGGCGCCGATGGAGCGACGCGGTAGCCGATGCCATAGTCGGCCAGATCCTGGGCGACCAACAGGTCTGCCCGACCATCGCCGGTCGCATCGCTCAGCCAGGCACGCGACTCAGCCAGCTCCAAAGGACCGGTCCATCGGTCGACCGGAGGCTTGAGTCCGCTGCCGGTGCCGCGGTGGACGCGCAGCGTAGCTATCCCGGCTTCGAGACCCGGCAGCAGCATCGCCACGTCACCCTTGCCGTCGCCGTCCATATCCGCCGCCAGGAGCGTGGCATCCGGGCTCAGCGTCTCCATGCCCGACGCCCAGGTGATGGGCGGGCCGTACCGGGTGCCGTCGGCAGGACTGATATCGACGCGCCAACCGCCCTCTGCGGGTTCATGGAACGTGATCAGGTCGTCCCGACCATCCATCGTCATATCCGCCGCTCGCGCCTCACGAAGCTCGGCGGTCTCGTGAGTCAGCCCCTGATCGGGTGCCAGCACGTACGCTCCCAGCGTCCCGCGTTCATAGATCTGCGGCCGGCTCAAGCCGTCAGCCGTCACCAGCATCGAGACATCGCCGTCCTGGTCGCCCACGATGTCGTGGCGGCCAGGCGCGACGATCTCCAGCCGTGGATCCAGATACGCGCGCATGATGCTCGGCCAGCGCAGACCGGCGTTGGCGCATGACAGGACACCTCGTTGATAGAGCCGCCAACGATCAGCCTCGTCACCGCAGCCAGCCGCCGATCCGGAGCGATATCCGGTCAGGAAGAATCGGCTGCCGTTGCCCTGCCGCTTGCGCAATGTCACGTCCCATGTGGCGGCTACCCCGCGCAGGTTCCGTGCGCTCGGCGTCCTGTCCTCGGGCGAGTAGTACTGATCGATCGTGTCATCGCGCACGTCGTAGCACTCGCCGCTCTCGGTCGTCTGCCCGCGGTACACGATGGTGTAGTACCAGGCGTACTGCTTGACGGCGATGGCACCCGTCTTCTGGGCCTCGATGGGATACCAGTCGGTCCACTCGGCGCGCAGGACATCTTCGACGTAGCTGCGGAAGTCGACCTCCTGGACGGTGCCCACGGCCGGACCGCGAGTGCGCAGGACACGGATCGTGGGCGGCGGGAGATAGGTGCTGCGCCAGCCCGTGCAACTCTCGTCGGTCGAACCGTTGACGACAGCCTCCTTGGCCGTCCGAGCGAGCTCGACGGCATCGGGTGACCAGGGTCGGGCCCCGGAGCCTGGGCCTGGCTCACTCGCTACCGATGGGGAGCCGGCAACCAGCATGACCGTCGCCACGGCCAGCGCGAGCGCCACCCCTGTCCTTGCCGACCGAACGCGTAACGGGCGGCAACCGGCCGCCGCGACCTGGCCATCCATGACGGCCAAGGCTAGGCGAGCGCCCGGGACTCGTAACCCCACCTAAAGGGCTATCACGGCACCGGACCCACCCATCGGACGATCGCACCTCCGGGCCGTGCCTTACGCTAAGGCGGCTATGGCAGTCGTTCGCTCACCCGTCACCGCCGCCGAGGTAGATGCTGTCCGCCGACCGGTCGATCGCGCCTCGTTGTTGCCGCCGCGTGTCTTCCATGACCAGGACGTCTTCGCCTTCGAGCAGGAGAGCTGGTTCGCCTGTACCTGGCTGTGCATCGGGCGCGAAGAGGATGTCGCGGCAACGGGTGACTACGTCCTCGCCACCGTCGCCGACGAGAGCGTCATCGTCGTGCGCAGCGGCGATGGCGAGCTGCGTGCCTTCCATAACGTGTGCCGCCACCGCGGCTCCCTCATCGTGACCGAGGCGCAGGGCCATCTCGTCCGCTTCCAGTGTCCCTACCACGCCTGGACGTACGAACTGGATGGCAGCCTGCGCAGGGCCGGGCACACCGATGCGCTGGTCGACTTCGATCCGACCACCCAGGGCCTGCACCCCGTCGCCCTCTCGACCTGGCAGGGCTTCATGTTCGTCCACCTCGAGCCGCCACGCCTCTCGCTGGTGGAGCACCTGGCTGACCTCGCTCCGGCAGTGGAACGCTTTGCGATGGCTGACTTGCGACGCGCCAAACGTGTCGAATACATGGTCGAAGCGAACTGGAAGGTCATCGCCGAGAACTACTCGGAGTGCTATCACTGCCCCGGCGTCCACCCCCAACTCAACCGGCTGACACCATATGACCAGGGCGGCAACCTACCGTCCCAGGGACCCTGGGCGGGTGGCTGGATGGAGCTGGTCGGTGATGCCGCGACGATGTCGACCGACGGGCATCTGAACGGGCG
>JACCYW010000448.1 GCA_013696275.1 Chloroflexota bacterium
CGAGCAGGGCGGCGCGACGGACGAGGGATCGACCACGGAAGAGGACTCCAGTGCCCAGGACGGCTCCACGCCCAAGGCGGGCGGTGACACACCGTCGGGCCGCGGCGGTCACGACTGCCCGGACGACACAGAGACCGACGCCACATCCAGCTGATCGGACACCTCTCGGCCTGACCGCAGCCCGCCTCACAGCGGGCTTCGCTCTTTCGTACGGATCCCCATCAGCACGTCACCACCGGTCGCGATGGTGATGACGCCGACATGGACAGCGGCCGACCAGACGCCGGAGTCGTCAGATCACAACGACACCCGCGCCTGGACGATGCAGTGGTCGCTGCCGCGGGGAGTGCAATCGGTGGAGATCGCCGTGGGCTGGACGCCCGGCCCGGTCAGCACCAGATCGATCCGAAGCAAGCCGGCCGGGAGCCAGGCCAGTCGGTCCGGCCGCCAGGTGCTGCCGGGCCCCACGCCTACCTCGGCGTGTGCGTCCCGCAGCCCCGCGCTCAGGTCGCCATAAGCCGGCTCGCGATCGGTCACGTTGAAGTCGCCCAGGAGGATGACCCGCTCACCGCGCGTCAGAGCAGGGTCGATCAAGGACCTGCGCAGCTCGCGGATGGCCTCATCCCGCTCGGTCGCGTCGAACCCGATGGGCAGCGGTCCGGCGAAGCGGATACGGCCGGGCAAGGGGTGGCTGACCACGACCAGGACCGATCCGGTGGCCGGGAACGGGATGCGCGCCCAGACGGTCGGCGGCGTCGTCAAGGCTCCGGACTCGAGCATCGGATACCGGCTGAGGAGACCCACGCCCAGGGTGCCGGCATCAGGTAGCAGGATGCGGTGCGGATGCGTCTCCCGGAGGATCGGGTCGGTCGCCAGCAGGCCGGCGTGAGGCGGCCGGAGCTCCTGGAGGCCGATGAGGTCGGTCCTGGCGTCTCTCAGGACGCCCGTCACGATCTCGTCCGATGGCTGTCCGAAGTACAGGTTCCAACTGATCAGCGTGAGCTCGGACGCCCCGGCCACCGACGCCATCGGGAATGAGACGAGCCCGGGACCGAAACGGACGACACCGACAGCCAGCACGGCCACCAGCGCGACCCTGAGCCAGCGTCGGGGTGCCCTCAGCGACGGCTGGCCCGTCACGCGAGCGACGACCAACGGAAGGGCGAAAAGGCAAAGCAGGGTCAGATGCGGCGCGCCGATCTGGGCCAGCGCCAGCGGTCCATTGCGCTGCGGCGCGACCACCTGCTGCACGTGGAGCACGAGCACGGCCGTGACGGCCAGGCCGACCGCCCAGAAGAGCGTGACGGCGACCCGGGAGGACTGCATCAGGGTGCAGCGTATCCGGCCCGTGGCGGTATCCTGCCTTCATGGCCCAGCGAGCGAAGCGCGACGACCCGCCCACTCCCGATCCGGGCACCAAGCTCAGGGGCCGGGCGCTTGGCATCGACATCGGCGGCAGCGGCGTCAAGGCGGCTCTAGTCGACCTGGCCACCGGGGAGTTGGCCAGCGAACGGATCCGCGAGAAGACGCCCCACCCGGCGACACCCGATGCCGTGGCCGCGGTAACGGCATCGGTCGTGGCCCGCACGCTTCAGGGCACTCGCGTCGGGAAGGGGCTCGCGGTGGGCTGCGGCCTGCCCGGCGTCATCAAGGACGGCCGACTCCAGACGACAGCCAATATCGACCCGACTTGGCTGGACATATCGGCCGAGGAGGTCATCGGGGCGGCCATCGATCGACCCGTCCTGGCCATCAATGATGCCGACGCCGCCGGCATCGCGGAGGTCACCTACGGGGCGGCCAGGGGTGAGATGGGGACGGTCCTGGTATTGACCATCGGGACGGGCATCGGGTCCGCTCTCTTCATCGACGGTCGCCTGGTGCCGAACACCGAGCTGGGTCACCTGGAGCTGCACGGCAAGGATGCCGAGACCCGGGTCAGCGGTGCTTCGCGCGAGAGGAGGACCATCGGTTGGAAGCGCTGGTCGCTCGAGTTCGATGAATACCTGGACCGGATGGAGGCCTATCTGTGGCCTGACCTGATCATCCTCGGCGGAGGGGTGAGCAAGGAGATGGCTCGCTTCGAGAAGTCCCTTACGTCGCGCGCCCCGGTCCGGCCGGCGATACACCTGAATGCGGCGGGCATCATCGGGGCTGCTTATGCCGCCGCCAGCGCCGCTCCATCGGCCGGCCCGGCGCGATCGGCCAGCCCTGCGCGATCGGCCAGCCCTGCGCGATCGGCCAGCGCTCGACCAGCCGGTCCGTCGGCGGCTGCGATGGAGGCCAAGACCAGCCCCGCCCAGCCTTCCTGAACCGCGGCCGCTGACGACCCGGTGCAGCTCCATCTCCTGGACGCGACCTACGAGCTATTCCGGTCCCACTTTGGCCGGCCACCCCATGCGGCGCCCGACGGGATGGCAGTGGGGGCCACGGTCGGCATCGTGGAGAGCACTCTCTACCTCTTCCGGGAGGATGGGGTGACCCATCTGGGAGCGGCGTCGGACCACGTCATCCGTTCGTGGCGGAATGAACGCTTCGCCGGCTACAAGACCGAGCTGGGCGTCCCACCTGAGCTCCTCGCCCAGTTCAGCCTGGCCGAACTCGCTCTGGAGGCCATTGGTGTCGTCGTCTGGCCGATGGTCGAATTCGAGGCCGATGACGCGTTGGCCACGGCCGCCGTGCGCTGGGCCGATGACCCCAGGGTCGAGCGGATCGTGGTCATGACGCCGGACAAGGACATGACCCAGCTCGTCCGTGCCGACGGCCGGGTGGTCTGTTATGACCGTCGCAAGCGCGCTTTCCTGGACGCTGCAGCAGTGGAGGCGAAGTTCGGCGTTCCGCCCGAGTCGATGCCGGACCTCCTGGCCCTGGTCGGCGACAGCTCGGACGGCTACCCGGGACTGCCCGGTTGGGGGGCCAAATCCACGGCCGCGGTACTGCGTCGCTATCCGCATCTGGACGACATCCCGGACTCCGTGCGCGCCTGGGATCTGAGCCTCCGCGGCGCTGCCAGTCTGGCCGCGAATCTACGCCAGCGACGCGCGGAGGCGGAGCTGTATCGCGAGCTGGCTGTGTTGCGCACCGATGCGCCGATCCCGCAGCAGGAGCCCACCGAACTCGAGTGGCAGGGTGTGCCGCGGGCCCCCTTCGAGGCGCTCGTGGCCCGACTCGGGGCCCCGCAACTCATGCAGCGGGTGCCGCGCTGGGCTGACTAGCCGCGACCCCAACGCGCTATCTCGGCGGGCATGTCGAGTGGAGCGATGATCGCTTGCTTCTCGAACTCGCCCCAGGACTCGCGCGGCACCATCCACATGACCTCGAACTCGTTCCCGTCGGGGTCGCGGCCGTAGAGCGATTTGGTCGCGCCGTGGTCGCTTGCGCCGCCCAGCGCACCCAGCTCGGAGAGCACGCTGGCGGCAGCTGCGAGGTCCTCGATGGTCGGCACCTCCCAGGCCAGGTGGTATAGGCCGGTCGATCCCCGCGGCGGCCGGGGAGCTTCCGGCCCGACCGCGAATAGCCCCAGGTCGTGGTGATTGGGCGATCCAGCGGCACGCAGGAAAGCCATCATCCCGCGCTCACGAGCCACCTCCTGGAAGCCGAAGGCGCGGCGGTAGAAGTCGACCGCGACCTCCAGCGATCGGACGTAGAGGACGGCGTGGTTGAGGCGGGCGATACGGGCTGACTCGGTCATCTCAGAAGCTCCAGGATGGTCGCGTGGTGAGTAGGCAGCGCGGCGATGATGCCCCGCGAACGGTTCTCCGCACTCTCGACGAACCATGGCCCACCCGTGCCATCAGTCACCCTGGCACCCCCTTCCTCGGCGATGAGCCCGGCCGCTGCGATGTCCCAGAGCCACAGGCCGCGTGGCTGGATGAAGGCGTCGAATCGACCGTTGCCGACGTAGGCCAGCCCGAGCGCCGCGCTACCGGTCTCCCTTGCCACGCGGATGAGCTTGCGGATGCGCCACTCGCGCCTCGCGAACCCGTAGGGCGGCAGTGAGATGTGGCAGACAAGGTCGCTCATCGCTTCCTTGACCGGCATGGCGATGGGCCGATCGTTCAGAAAGGCTCCGCCGCCAGCCACCGCCGTGTAACGGTCGTCTCGCGCTGGGTCGGTGAGGGCGGCCACGCTGGGCCGACCGTCGATGACCAGGCAGATGCTGGTGCAGAAGATGGGGATACCGTTGGCGTAGTTGACCGTTCCATCGAGCGGGTCGATGACCCATGTCCGGCCGGTGCCTGGGCGGCTCTGACCCGACTCCTCGGCCAGGAACGCATCGTCCGGAAAGGCCTCGCCGATGGTCGAGATGATGAGCTCCTCGGAGAGCGTGTCCACCTCGGTCAGGATGTCCCGTGCGCTCTTGTGGACGATCCGCTCCAGGCGTTCGTAGCGCTCCACCTGAAGGGCCGCCGCGCGAGCAGCCGCGTCCATGGCCACGGCAAGCTCGCGCTCCAGGCCACGCGCGCGCGCTGCGCCAAGCGGTGTCGTCAAGGAGTCCACGGTGGTCACGCTCCGAGGATACGGCCGGCCTGTTCGGGCTGCTTCGCTGGACCGTGGCGCTGAGGTGCCCATCCGACAGGTCATGGGTCAGGCGTGGGCTGCGGCGGCCGCCTGGGATCGCCCGGTGGAGTCGGATGGCGGCGCCGCGACAGGCCCACCACGTGGTACTGGTCGAGTGGCTTACGCTGTCAGGGTGAGTCAGCGCAACTGGATCCTGACGGCGGTCGTGCTGGGGTCGGGCATCGTGTTCCTGGACGGCACCATCGTGAACGTGGCGTTGCCGCGGATCGGGCAGGAACTGCCGTCCACGGTCATCGGCGTCCTGGAGGGACAGGCCTACATCGTCAGTGGCTACCTGGCGGTGCTGAGCGCACTTCTCATCCTGGCCGGCGCGTTGGCCGATGTGTACGGACGCCGGCGCATCTACGCCATCGGGCTGGCCGGCTTCGGCATCACCTCGGCTCTGTGCGGCCTGGCACCGACGCTGGAGACCCTGGTCCTCTTCCGATTGGCCCAGGGAGCGACCGGCGCTCTGCTCGTGCCGGGTGCTCTGTCCATCATCACGGCCAGCTTCGAGGGCCCCGAAAGGGGGCGCGCCTTCGGCGTCTGGGCGTCGGGCACCTCGGCCATGACCCTGCTCGGGCCGCTCATCGGTGGCGCGTTGGTCGACACCATCTCCTGGCGAGCGGCGTTCCTGATCAATATCCCGCTGGTGCTGCTGGCGTTGTACGCGACCGTCCGCCATGTCCCGGAGACGCGCGACGAGACCCGCTCGGGCGGTCTCGACTGGCTGGGCTCGACCGTCATCGCGCTGGCCGTGGGCGGCCTGGCGTTCGGGTTGATCCGGGGGCAGGAGCGCGAGTGGCAGGATCCGCTGGCGTTCGGTGCGCTGGGCGTCGGCATCGTGGCGGCGCTCATCTTCCCGGTGCTGATGGTCAGACGGCGTGACCCACTCATCCCCATCAGCCTGTTCCGTTCGCGCGAGTTCACGGTCATCAACCTCTCCACGTTCCTCATCTACGGCGCGCTGTACGTCACTTTCGGGTTCCAGGGCCTGTTCCTCCAGGGCACCCTCGGCTACACGGCGCTGGCGGCCGGTGCCATCGGGCTGCCGGTCGGCATCCTGCTGACCCTTCTGTCCACTCGCGCGGGAGCGCTCGCCGGACGCATCGGTCCACGACCCTTCCTGGTCATCGGCCCGGTGCTGATGGCGCTGGGCATCGGCTGGCAACTGCGCATCTCGGCAGCCAGTCGGCCGTGGCTGGCCAGCCCCAACGACGTCTCCACACTCGTCCCACCGACCGACTTCTTCATCGATGTCCTGCCCACCATCCTGCTCTTCGGGGTGGGCATAAGCCTCGTCGTCGCGCCGCTCACGACCGCCTTGATGGACTCCATCCCGACCCGCAATGCCGGCCTCGGATCGGCCATCAACAACTCGATCTCCCGCGTCGGCCAGCCGCTGGTCACAGCTGTCCTATTCATCGCCCTCACGACCACCTTCTACGGCGCAGTCGCCACCTCGGTACCGCGCATCGACACGAGTTCGCCGGATGTGCGCAGGATGGTCGCGCCGCTCAATCAGCCATCGCTGGAGCTATCAGCCGAGGAGGCCACGGCCGTCAAGAACGCCTCGACCGACTCCTATCGACTGGCGATGGCGGTCAACGTCGTGCTGCTTGCCGCTGGCGCGCTGGTGAACGCGGTCGGCATCAGGCGCAAGCGACAGGGCGACCAGGCCGCCGATAGGGCCGACGAGAAGGCCGACGACACGGACGATGGATCGGACCCTTAGCGGCAGGCGACCGTGATCCGGTCAAGGTCGTAGGCCACTCCGCCGCCCGGCGCCGGGAACGCTTGCGGGATCTCCAGCGACCCGCCGCCGGGGATGCGCTCGGTGCGGAAGCTGTAGTCCTCCTGGCGCGGGACGCCGTCGCGAGTGACCCGGCAGCTCGCCGGCGAGTCGGAATCGCCACCGTTGGCCACCCGCAGCACTACCTGCGCGCCGCCATCGGGAGTGAGCGAGCCGCTGGCGACGGTAGTGCTGAACGGGCCACCTCCGCCCACCACGAGCCTGGCTCCGAGGGCGAAGATGGCGAAACCCACGATCACGCCGATGAGGATCGTGCCGTGCACCTGGGTGGCAGACGGGGCCCCGATGCGTCCGGGATTGTCCGCTTCGCACAGGGACACCCCGGCCGGCGTGGGCCGACCGCACCTGACGCACTCGCTGTGGGGCTCTTCCTGCGACTCCCGTCTCGACTGCACGCGCAGAGCGTAGCGCGACTTTCAGCCGAGGCTCGCCCGCTCGGCGGCGGCGAGCAAGCCCGGGATGTCGCGCGGCCTGACCCAATGGATGACCAGCTCGTCTGCGCCCAGCTCGCGCCATCGCTCGGCTTCGCCAAGGAGATCGACCAACAGCGGCTGCCGGCCGGGCGGCACCCCGCGCTCCAGCTCGACTGTGGCCAGCACAGCCACTTGCTGGGGCTCCCGGCGCGCATCCTGCAGCGCAGCCCTGAATGACGGCATCAGCTCAGCCAACCGGGGACCGTTGGTCGCCCAGGCGTCGCCCACCCGCGCCGCCAGTCGAGCGCCGGCTGGCTTCTCGCCGCCCACCACGATGCGCGGAGGCGGATCAGGCCGCGGGTAGGCGTGCGCGCCGGTGAGGCGGTAGAAGCGCCCCTCGAAGTCGACCGGACCGCCCGTCCACAGTCGCCGCAGCACTTCCACCGCCTCGGTCAATCGGGCGCTGCGCTCGGCCGGGGCCGGGAAATCGATGCCATAAGCGAGGTGCTCGGCGGGATGGCCGCCGATGCCGATACCCAGCTCCAGCCGTCCTGCGGACAGCTCCTGGACCGTGGCCGCGGTGCGGGCGAGGACCTGTGGGTGCCGGTTCATCACGTTGCTCACGAAACTGCCGACATGGATGCGCTCGGTCCTCGCCGCGGCGGCGCCCAGGATGGACCAGCACTCCAGCACCGGATCGCTCAGGCGGCCCCGGCTCACGAAGTGGTCCCAGCACCAGACGCCGGAAAAGCCGGCCGATTCGAGCAACCGGGCCGTATCCAGCCACCAGGCGGCCGGAACACCGATGGAGGTCAGGTTCACGCCGATGCGCATCGCCCGCCATGATGAAGCCTATGGACACGACCATCGGCGTGATCGGCGGGTCGGGCTTCTACGAGTTCCTCGATGGTGCGCGCGAAGTGGCCATGGAGACCCCGTACGGCCTTCCGTCAGCGCCTATCTCGATCGGGCGGATAGAGGGCACACCGGTGGCGTTCCTGCCGCGCCACGGCAAGGACCATCAGTTCCCACCTCACGTGGTCAACTATCGGGCCAACATCTGGGCGCTCAAGGAGCTCGGGGTCCGGCGCATCATCGGCCCCTGCGCAGCCGGCTCGCTGCGGCTGGAGATGGAGCCAGGCCAGTTCGTCATCTCCGACCAACTGGTCGATCGGACCTGGGGCCGCCATGACACCTTCTATGACGGACCACGAACGACCCACGTCGCATTCGACCAACCGTACTGCCCTGAGCTCCGGGCACTGGCCCTGGCGAGGGCCCGTGAGGTCGGCATCGTCGCCCACGACGGGGGCACCGTGGTGACCATCCAGGGACCTCGTTTCTCGACCAAGGCTGAATCACGCTGGTTCCAGAGCCTGGGCTGGGAGGTGCTCAACATGACGCAGTACCCGGAGGCCTACCTGGCTCGCGAGCTGGAGATCTGCTACGTCAACATCGCGCTCATCACCGATTACGACTTCGGGCTGGAGACGGGGGCTGGACCGGTCAGCCACGAAGCGGTGCTGCGCGTCTTTACCGACAACCTGACGCGGTTGCGGACGCTCCTGACGGCCATCGTGCCGCGCATCCCGGAGGCCCGCGACTGCATCTGCAGTCGAGCTCTCGCCGGCGCGACCTGACAGTTGGGCTGACCAGCAGGCGCTTCATGGCCTACCCTCCCCAGCGATGATAAGTTCGAACTGGCGATCCTGAGGCGGTCCTATCCGACCCGACTAGCCATCGACCGCACTTACCATCTCCCCCAGCGATGAGCGGTGCGAATGCACTGGCGGGCCGCACTCACCATCTCCCCCAGCGATGAGCGGTGCGAGCAGGTTTAGCCCGCGACCCGGTTCGCCGAGATCCGCCATCGGACGCGCGGGTCGACCATCAGCTACCGTGCGCCGATGAGCGACCCAGCGCCCACCGCATCCGGCGGCGCGACCGTCGAGTTCCAGAACGTGACCAAGCACTATGAGCAGCGTGAGCGAGGACCGGGCGCGGTCAATGACCTCTCGCTGACCGTACCGGCCGGCAAGATCTGCGTGCTGGTCGGTCCATCCGGCTGCGGCAAGACGACCAGCCTCAAGATGGTCAACCGGCTCATCGAACCATCGGACGGACGCATCCTCATCG
>JACCYW010000334.1 GCA_013696275.1 Chloroflexota bacterium
GGAACTTCTCGCGAACGCCGTCGTGGTCGGCAACGGCCGAGACAGCTTGGGCCGCTAAGAGTGAGGCCATGAGCGCGACCATCACCGCGATCCTGCCGCTGCGCACGTGAACCATCCCGAACCTCCCGAGGCCTCGCGGCGCGCTCGGGGCCCTTTGCGGGCCGCATACGATTGAGCGTCCTTGCACCGACCGCGATGAAGGCGTCACGGTGCTCTTCTTGCAACGAGTCGTCAAGGAGCGTAAGGCCCGGGTTCTAGCCGACGGCGAAAGCAAACCTGCACCTTGCACCACAACGTGGTCACCTGGGACCCCTTGGCCGAGATCTGCGGCCAGTACCTCGGCAAGGGGCGAGTTAGCAGTCCGGGGCTCGACTGCCAGACTTGAAGCGGGATCGTCGTCGACCGGAGGTGCGGGCGCTCGGTAGGCTAACCATTTCGACGCAAGACATCGGCGAAAAGCGGAGGTACTCGATGAGCACATTCCGACCGGTCGTAGTTCATCATCCGGAGCAGGAAGTACCTGCGCCAGTGATGTCCGGCACGGAACGGCGGCAGCAGTTCGAGCGCGAAGGCCGCTGGGCCGACTGGATCAAGAACGATGCGGGCGATACGAGTGACTGGCACCATCATGCTGCCAACGACACCTACGTCTACGTCAGCCGTGGGTCCGTGACGATCGAGTTCGGCCCGGGTGGAGCCGAGAGCGTCGTGGCGCGGGCCGGCGACTTCTTCATCGTCCCGTCCCAGACAATCCACCGTGAAAAGACCGGCCACGATGCCGGCCTCGAGGCGTTCATCGTGCGCGCCGGCGGCGAGCCGGAGCACATCAATGTGGATGGCCCTGAATTGGCGGAAGGCTAAAGCTCACCGGGGACGCACCTACTTCGGCACCCGCCCTCGCTGATCGCCCGGAGCGTCTTCGCCATCTCGCGCACGGCGGCTTCCTCGGACTCTGCTACAGCCGTCCACTCCCGGCTCCGCAGCCCGACCACGGCCCGCTCGGACGGATCGAAGGCGTACTGCACCCACTCCCGCCGCTCGTTATGGAAGGAAGGGCGCCCGACGTGCCAGCCGGCCGGCGTGGCGTCGTGGAGTGCGCTCCAGTCTGGTGGTGGCGGCATCTGGAACCGGCCATATGGATCCCTCCACCACCAAGCCGGCAAGCGCTTCCGAGGCCCCACGCGCTACCTCGCAGGCGTGTCAGCTGGAAGCCACTGGGGATTCGCCAGCCGGGGGGCGCCAGCACCAGCCACGGGGACCGGACCGTCCGAGGACCCTACCCGGGGTTGACATCACACCCAGAATGAGGCCACGGCGCGGGGAGTAGGCAACGAACGACCAGTCGCCGCCGCGCGTCGGGGCGCAAAGCGCCCGGGAGGCTCGCGATGATCCGCCTCGGTGGGGGGTTCTTCGGCAGTTTCGTCAGCCGCGGGACGGTGTCGGGGCGGGGGCCCAAGCGACGCCCCGCCCTCGCCCTCCTTGTAGCGCTCGTGATGATCGCGCTGGGGTCGATCTCGCCTTCGATCGTCATCGCCGCAGGCGGTTCCTACGAAAACCCGTTGCCGATCCGCACGCAGAGCGGCGAGAGCGTCGAAAGCTGCGCCGATCCGACCGTCATCCGGGGCCGCGGCGAGGACGCCGGGTTCTGGTACATGTACTGCACCACCGACCCCCTGAACGACGCGGACCGAGACGAGTCGGGCGAATACCGGTTTCGGTTCATCCCGATGTTCCGGTCGCGAGACCTCGTTCAATGGCGCTACATGGGTGACGCGTTCGACTCCTTGCCGTCATGGGGTAACGAAGCGTTCGGCTTCCTTTGGGCACCCGAGATCGCCTACTTCAACGGCCGCTACTACCTGTACTACGCGATCACGAACACGGTGCCCGAGGTCAGCGGATCGCCAGACTGGTGCGAATGGGACCCGGCCATAGGCGTCGCCACCAGCGCCAGTCCGCTCGGACCCTGGACCGATCACGGGAGCCCCGTCGTGGCGCCTCGCCCGGTGGGCTCACCCGAGGATTGTGACTTCCTCGCGACCATCGACCCCGAGGTCATCAAGACGCGTGGCGGTGAGCGGCACATCTATTACGGGAGCTTTTACGGCGGACTCGAGGTCCGCGACCTTTCGCCCAGCGGCTTCGGAGCGCCCGAGGAGAGTGCCGAAGTGGTCCTGCTGCCGGAGCGGGGAGAGGCGCCGGAGGTTGTCCGACGCGGCGGCTACTACTACATGTTCTACTCCGCCGCCACGTGCTGCGACAGCGCGATGAGCGGTTACCTCGTCATGGTGGGGCGCTCGACCAGCCCCAAGGGTCCGTTCCTGGACCGGCAGGGACGCTCCTTCCTAGCCCCTCGCGTAGGCGGGACGCCCGTCCTTGCGGCGAACGGAAACCGATGGCTGGCCCCGGGCCACAACACCGTCCTTCGTGACTTCGACGGGCAGTGGTGGACGATATACCACGCGATCGATCGAGCTGATCCGCACTTCCAGGACCGCACTTTCTTCACCAAGCGGCCCGCACTTCTCGACCCGCTCGACTGGATGGCCGGATGGCCTGACGTGCGAGCCGGTCGATGGGCGTCGGACCAGCCGATGCCGGGACCGGCCGCTCAGCCGGGCGAGACGACGCGATACGAACCTGCCCAGCCTAGGGATCCCGAGTTGGGCACCCTGATCGCCGGTCGCTCCGACGACTTCGACGACGGGCTGGCGAGCCAGTGGGCTTGGATACGGCAGCCGCCAGAAGGGACCGCCGAGGTGGTCGACGGTCGCCTACGCTTCCGCACGCAGAACGCAGACCTGTTCGAGGAGTCCAACAACGCCTCGGTCCTGGTGCAGCCGGCTCCTGACAGGGACTACGTCGTCGAGACCCGCATGCGGTTGGATCTGCCGCGGGACGGCGACGTCTGGTTCAACCAGGCGGGCCTCGTCATCTACGGGAACGACGACAACTACGTCAAACTCGTTCACCTTGGCATCGGCCCCACGCGCCAGATCGAGTTCGGCAAGGAAACGTCTCCGCGCCCGCGACTGTACCCACCGCGCTTCGGGACGAGCCGAGCCGGACCGCCTGGTCTATGGACGTACTTACGCATCGTGCGGACGTCCAATGGGGAGCGTGAATTTTACGAAGCGTGGTCCAGTTCGAACGGCATGGACTGGGTGCGCGGCGCGACGTGGACTCACCGCCTCGGCGCAGGCGCAAGGATCGGACTGGTGGCCATGGCGGGCGAGGGGTTCACGGCCCATTTCGACTATGTCCGCGTGTATCGTCTACGGTCAGGCTCGGCGCTTGTTCCCGCCCCAGATGGCACACCGACCGTCGAATACGGACCGGGTCCCTGGGCGGTCGACCGCGGCAGCATCCACGGCTTGGCCAACGTGCGGCGGACGTACTACCGGCAGGTCGAGCGCTAGGATCCAGGGCCCCTAGGACGCTCTCATGGTGTCCTCATGATCGGGAGCTTCGTGCTTTGCGCTGGTTGAGGGTTGTGAGTGGCGTCGACCCCGACGCCTGTAGCGCGGCGCACTTCTCTCCCTCCCCGGAGCATGGTGCGACGGGCGCGGTAGGCGGGCGGGCGACCCCCTCGTATGCGATGCTTGTAAACCGAAAGGGTCGCGACCCATGCCGGGTCCAGCCTTGGGGAGCAGGTTCGGGATCATGTGACGTTTCTCGAGAACCTGTACGAGACCACGGGCACGTTGACTGAACTTTGACTCCCCACAGGGCCAGCGGCGCGCTACGAGATAAGCGAGTCGAGATCCGCGACAAACCAGACGCACGTTAAGTACTGGCTCGCACGAGGCGATGCGCTCTGGCACCTCGACTTCGACTTCGAGGGTCTTGAGGTCCCGATCGAGGCTCAGGTCACCGCGACTCTTGAGCTTAGGTAACTCATCCCTCTGAGTGTGGAAGGGTTGCGACCGGCAGGCGGTCATGTCAGTCGCCGTGATGCTCATTCGCGACATGGTGATCCACAATGAGCCCGACTGCCTTATGGGCCCGATACAACTGGTCTACCCCAATCGCAGCGCGCGGCTGATCAGCGGTGCCCATTGTCCACGACCTTCTCCTTGGTCCCAGACACGCGTTCGGGGAAGAAGGCGTTGCCGCTGCTGGCCAGACCCAGGATGGGCAACTCGCCCAGACCCGGTGTCGCACGCATCCGGGCGATGGCGCCCGGCGCGTCCAGCAGGCCGTCCAGTCGGTCGACGATGGCCAGCTGTGAGCCCTGAGCGTGAGCCAGGCCAGCGTCGACCTCGGTCGCCGCGACGACCCTCACACCGTGCGACTGCAGCATGGTCGCTACACGTGCCGCCTCGTCACGATCCGAACCGAGGAGCAGTACATGCTCGGGAGTCATGGTCACTGTTCCTCCAGGCTTGGGCGAGGTGATCCGTCGCGGGCGGCGGACGTGACTGGCCCGTCGGCGAGTCAAGCAAAGCACCTCTGCTATGATTCGCCGGTCCCTTTCCAGCTCCGCCGTCGCACCCCAAGGTCGAATGATCCCGAACGAGCGGAGCCATCCCCGATGGAAGGAGCCCATCTACCATGCGCCGTTATGAGTTGATGCTCGTCCTCCGTCCGGACGCCCCGGATGACCGTGTCCAGGCGGTCCTCGATCGCGCCACCCGGACGATAGCCAGCGGTTCGGGCCAGATCGTCAAGGTCAGTCCGTGGGGTCGTCGTCGCCTGGCCTACCCGATCGGTCCATTCAACGAAGGCTCGTATCACATCATGCTCTTCGACGCGCCAGCCGAGGCGGTGTTGGAGCTGGAGCGGTCACTCAACATCACGGAAGAGGTGATGCGCCACCTGGTGACCCGGGTCGAACGGCCCGCTTCCGCAAGGCGCGCCGCTGGATCGGGCCAGGAGGATGAGCCCGCGCTCGCTCCGCCCGAGGAGGAGGAGGCCGCGCCGGAGGTCGGTTTCATCGACGAGTCGGAGACAGAAGCCGCTCCCGCCGCTATCGATCAGCCCCACCGCAGGTAGTTCGGAGGTCGAGCCATGTCGCTCAACAAGTGCATGATCATCGGCAATCTCGGTCGCGACCCCGAGATGCGCTACACGCCCAGCGGACAGGCAGTCACCCAGTTCACCGTGGCCACCAACCGAAATTACCGGGACCAGCAGGGCGAGTGGCAGAAAGAGACCGAATGGTTCCGCATCGTGGTCTGGGGTCAGCAGGCGGAGCGCGTGGCCGAGAACCTGCGCAAGGGCAACAAGGTCTACATCGAGGGCCGCATCCAGACCAGGCAATGGGAGGATCAGAGCGGCCAGAAGCGCTACACCACGGAGCTCATCGCCAACCAGGTCACGTCGCTCGAGCGCCGCGAGCGCGATGAGGGGGATGCCCCGATGCCGGAGGACGGTCGCTCGCCAGCGGTCGCTCAGCCAGCTGCCGCCCGCCCCTCGCCGGCTTCTTCCGGCGAGGATTACGACGACCTTCCGTTCTGACCGACAACCACCTGTCGAGAGAGGATCCCGCCGATGCCTTTGCCCCGCACCCGCCGCCGCGACGACTCCTATCGGGACCGCCGCCGCCGGAAGGTCTGCGCCTTCTGCGCCGACCGCTCCGCGCAGATCGACTACAAGGAGGTCAATCGCCTTCGCCGCTACCTGTCGGAGCGGGCCAAGATCGAGCCGCGTCGCAAGACCGGGACATGCGCCGAGCATCAGCGCGCACTGTCCACGGCGCTGAAGCGAGCGCGCCACGTGGCGCTGCTCCCGTACGCCCCGCAGCATGTCCGGCCCTAGGAGACCGGCACCTTGCTCTGCTGGGGCCGCCTTGGTGGCGCGCCCATCATCGACCGCCCGGAGCTGAGTAGATCGACCCCCGGAGCTGGGTAGTCAGCCCGGTGGATAGGCGCTGACATGGACATCCTGCTGCTGCTGGGGGCCCTGATCATCATCCTGGTCGGGGCGGAACTCTTTACCAATGGCATCGAGTGGTTCGGCCGTAAGCTGGACCTGGCCGAAGGGGCTGTCGGCAGCGTGCTGGCGGCGGTCGGCACCGCGCTGCCCGAGACACTCATCCCCATCGTGGCCATCCTCTTCGCCAGCGGTGCGACCAACGACGCACACGGCGTGGGCGTCGGCGCCATCCTGGGGGCACCCTTCACCCTGGCCACCCTGGCCATGCTGGTGACCGGCGTGGCCGTGATGGTCGATGCGCGGCGGCGTCCGACGGGCGACACGATGTTGGTCGACACCGCGGTCCTGGGCAAGGATGTGCGGTACTTCTTCCTGGCCTACGGGCTCGCGCTGGCGGCAGCCTTCCTGCCCGCCGACGCGGACATCGTCCGTCTGGTGGCGGCTGGTCTCCTGCTGGTCATCTATGCCGCCTACGTGCGCGCTCACTTCATCGCCGATCCGACGGTCGACGCGACGGACCTCGCACCACTGCGCTTCCACCGGCTGGATGCGAGCGCTCGCCAGGAGGATCCGGTCACGCCGCGGCTGCGCATCGTGAACCTGCAGGTACTCGTGGCGCTCGGGCTCATCCTGGCCGGGGCGGTCGTCTTCGTCGATGCTGTGCAGCATCTGGCCACCCAACTCGGGGTCCCATCGGTCATCCTGGCGCTGGTCATCGCGCCCATCGCCACCGAACTGCCCGAGAAGTTCAACAGCCTTATCTGGGTCCGCCAGTCCAAGGACACGCTGGCCATGGGCAACATCACCGGCGCGATGGTCTTCCAGTCGTGTATCCCGACCATCGTCGCGCTCATCTTCGCGGCGGATGCCTGGAAGGTCGACCTCTCCTCGTCCGAATCAGTGGTCACCTTCGCGTCCGCAGCCATCGCCTTCGCAGCGACCGCGATGATCTTCCTGCCGATGATGTCGCGCGGGGTACTGCGCGGCAGAGCGCTGCTGGTCGGCGGCGTCTTCTATGGGGCTTACCTCATCCTCGTCGCGCTGCTCCTCGCAGGGGTCATCTGATGACGCGTATACTCCGCCGGGCATGCTGACCGAGAAGCCCCTCTCGACGAAGCCCCTCTCGACGCCGCTCCCGGCGACCGGGGTGCGGCCTTCGAGTCCTGATGTGGTGTGCTGGATGGGCGGCGGATTCGTACCGCTCGCTGAGGCCCGGGTCGGTGTGATGACTCATGCCTTCTTGTACGGCACGGCCACTTTCGAGGGCATCCGCGCCTACTGGAACGAGGAGCAGGGACAGCTCTACGGGCTCAAGGTGCGTGAGCACATGAGCCGCCTGGCCGACTCGGCCAAGGTCCTGTTGATGGAACCGCTGATGGGCACTGATGAGCTCGTCGCTCTGGTCGTCGACCTGCTGCGCCGCAACGGCTTCCGTCAGGACACCTACGTCAGGCCGACCCTCTACAAGAGCACCGAGGCCATCGGTGTGCGGCTGCACAACCTGGACCACAGCATGGTCATCTTCGCGGTCCCGTTCGGTGAGTACATCGCCACCGATAGGGGCATCTCGGCCCAGACCTCGTCCTGGCGGCGCAACGGCGACCTGTCCATACCGGCCCGTTCCAAGATCGTCGGCGCGTACGCCAATAGCGCCTTCTCCAAGAGCGAGGCGCAGCTGAACGGGTATGACGAGGCCATCGTGTTGACCCACGACGGACATGTCTCGGAGGGCAGTGCCGAGAACCTGTTCATGGTGCGTGATGGTCAATTGCTCACGCCGGGCGTGGCCGACGACATCCTGGAGGGGGTGACCCGTTCGGCGATGATGGACCTCGCCCGGCGCGAGATGGGCCTCGAGACGATCGTCCGCAGCATCGACCGTTCGGAGCTCTACATCGCGAGCGAGGTGTTCCTGTGCGGGACGGGTGCCCAGATCTCACCGGTCACCTCCATCGATCACCGGACCGTTGGTGACGGCCACGCCGGCCCCATCACCGAGCGACTGGTGCAGCTCTACTTCGATGCGGTCAGAGGACGGCTACCGGCCTACCAGGACTGGCTGACCCCGATCTACTGAGCATCCTTGTCGGCTGTGGATCACCCGTCAGGGCGAGGGTTCGATGGTCGGCAGGGGCACCGGTGGCGGTGAGACGCCGGGCGACCCGGACGGCTCGGCCGGTTTGGCGGTGAAGATCCGAGCTACCGCCTCGCGGATGGCCGGCACGTTGGCCTGCAGTTCGTACAGGCCCGTGCCGGGGCACGGGTAGCACACCGTCGAGTAGGTCGGTTCGGCCAGTACCAGGGAGATCCGCGCGTCCAGGTCGACGCTTGCCCCAAGCGTCACGAGCTGGGGGAAGAGTTCCGGCGGGATGTCTGTCTTGACCTCCTGCTTGAATGCCTCCAGGAGGCGTTGCAGGACGCCTGGTTCCAGCAGCTGGCTGATGTCGGTCTGCTCGCGCAGTGAGGTGATGACGCGCTGCTGGCGCTCGGCGCGATCGAAATCGGAGGTCTCGTGCCGGGCCCGCGCATAGGCGAGGGCCTCCGCACCGTCCATATGCTGGATGCCGGCTGGGATGTAGAGCTTGATGGCGGCCCGCCCGTCATCGGTCGGATAGCGCGGATCGGAGACCGGCGACTGGACATCGATGATCACGCCGCCGAGTGTGTCGATGACGGTCTTGAAGCCGGTCAGGTCGACCGCGATGTAGTACTGGATGTCGAGCTGATACAGCTCGGAGAGGGCGCCCTTGAGGGCGACGTAGCCGCGCTGAGTGTCGTTGCCCGGGAACAGGTCGGACCGACCGCGGGCGGCGGTGTAGAGACTGTTGATCTTGCCGCCGTAGGCACTGCCGTAGACCGACGTCGCTGCCCAGCTGGGCGGTAGGGGCACCCCGGTCGTGTCGCGCGGGAGGCTGATCATGCCGATCTGCCTGGTCTGTGGATCGATGGTCGCGACGATCATCGTATCGGTCAGATAGACGGTCCCTTCCTCGCGGCGGTCGGCACCGATGAGCAGGATGTTGAGTCGATCGGTGCCGTTCCATGGCGCGCCAGGGGCGATGGTCGTGGCCGGCGTGGGCAACGAGCTGGGCGATGCGCTCGGCCCGGCCGTCGGGCTCGCCGTCGCATCTGCCAGCGAGGCCGATGGCGCGACCGTCGGCCCAGGCGTTCGAACCGGCGAGCCGGACGGTGCTGCCGAGGGAAGCGCGATGATGGGCCCCTGGTCACCACCACCGATGCTGGTCAGTGCGTCGTAGGCCAGATAGGGGAAACGGGCGACCGCCACATGCGAGACGGTCAGCACGAGCAGGACGCCGACCAGTCCAGCGATGGAGGCTGTGCGAAGGGCTGGGCTACCCTTCGTCGGTGCCTCGCTGGCTGCCAGCCGCCATGCATCCATGGCCGACAAAGCACGGAAGATGGCATCGATGGCGATACCGACGATGGCGCCAAGCAGCCAGCTCGGTGCGGTGAAGCGGGCCGCGAACTGGGTCCGCGTGGCTGGGTCGATGAGGATGCCGGCGAGGAGTGCGCCAAGCAGGATGTAGGGCGCCGCCCACGCCACCGCTCGACCCCAATGCCGGACATACGCCTGGCCCAGGCCCGGCAGCAGCGCGGAGAACGTCGCGGCGGCGAAAGCAGAGCGCCCCTTCGGGCTGGGTTCCCTCCTGGACATCGCGCGCATGATAGGTGACCTGGCCCGATGGTCCGCGCTCGACCGATGCGCCACTGACCGCAGTCAGGTCCTCCGGACGCTGGGCTATCCTTGGCGGCCCATGCCGGACCGCCTCATGCGCGCTTTGTCAGCCCAGCCGGATCTTGCTGCCCGAGAGCACCGGATCCTGGAGTTGTGGCGTTCCCGGGCCACGTTCGCCCGTCTTCGCCAACGGTTGCGCGGTGGACGCACCTGGTCCTTCCTGGACGGACCCATCACCGCCAACAACCCGATGGCCGTCCATCACGCGTGGGGCCGGACCTACAAGGACATCTTCCAGCGCTTCCACGCGATGCTCGGGCAGGACCAGCGCTGGCAGAACGGCTTCGATTGCCAGGGGCTGTGGGTGGAGGTCAACGTCGAGCGCGAGCTGGGCTTCACTTCCAAGCGCGACATCGAGGCGTACGGGCTGGCCGACTTCGTGAGCCTGTGCAAGCAGCGCGTGCTGACCTATGCCGCGTCACAGACCGAGGATTCCATCCGCCTCGGGATGTGGATGGATTGGAACGATCCCCAGGAGCTACTCCGGTTACGCGATCTGCTGGCCCAGGATCCGTCCCAGCCGGTCACCGTGATGGGTCCCGACGGGCCGGTCACTGACAGTGTGGAGATGATGGTGGGCCGCCTGGGGACGGCTGCCCTGGGCGGTTCCTACTTCACCTTCTCCAACGAGAACAACGATCTGATCTGGGGATTCCTCGCTGAGTGCCACCGTCGCGGCTGGCTCTACAAGGGGCGCGACTCGATGCCCTGGTGCGGTCGGTGCGGGACCGGCATCAGCCAGATGGAGATGAACGAGGGCTATCAGGATCGGGAGGATCCCGGCCTCACCGTCCGACTGGCATTGCGCGACCGGCCCGGCGAGTGGCTGCTGGTATGGACGACCACGCCGTGGACGCTGCCTTCCAACGTGGCTGCGGCGGTCGGTCCGCGCCTCAGCTATGTCAAGGTACGCCAGGGCGATGACCTCTACTGGTTGGCCCGAGAGACGGTCGGGCAGGCCCTCCGGGGACCGTATGAGGTGCTTGAGGAACGACCGGGCAGCGACCTGGTCGGCTGGACCTACGACGCGCCTTACCATGCCCTGCCCGCCGTTCGCGAGGCCTTTGACGAGGCTCGCGTCGGCGAGGACAGCGACGACGATGGCGCCACATACGTCCACCGCGTGGTGCCTTGGGACGAGGTCGGCCAGGAAGAAGGAACGGGCATCGTCCACATCGCGCCCGGGTGTGGGGCCGAGGACTTCCAGCTCGGCAAGTCACTGGGGCTACCCGTGATCGTCTCGCTCGACGAGGCCGGCCACTTCGTCGCCGGCTTCGACTGGCTGACCGGGCGTGACGCACAGGTCGTCACCGAGGCTGTCGTGGACGACCTGAGCCGCCGCGGCGCGTTCTATCACCTGGAGCCCTATCGACACCGCTACCCCCATTGCTGGCGGTGCGGCACCCCGCTCCTCTTCCGGGTGGTGGATGAGTGGTTCATCGACATGGGTCCGCTCTATGACACCCCGCGAGATCAGCTGACGGCGGCCCAGAAGGACCGCAGCCTGCGCTACCAGATCATGGATGTCGTCGACACCATCGAATGGATCCCCGGCTTCGGTCACCAGCGCGAGCTCGACTGGCTGCGCTCGATGCAGGACTGGATGATCTCCAAGAAGCGCTATTGGGGCCTCGCCCTGCCCATCTGGGAGTGCACCGCCTGTGGTTCTTTCGACGTCATCAGCGGCCGCGATGAACTGCGCCAGCGGGCCGTGGCGGGCTGGGACGCGTTCGAGGGCCACACCCCCCATCGACCATATGTCGATGCGGTCCGTATCGCGTGTTCGGCCTGCGGGGCGGAGACCGAGCGGATCAAGGACGTAGGCAACCCGTGGCTCGATGCGGGCATCGTGCCGTTCAGCACACTGCACTATCGGGAAGACCCCGCCGAGTGGCGGCGCTGGTTCCCGGCCGACTTCATCACCGAGAGCTTTCCGGGACAGTTCCGCAACTGGTTCTACTCGATGCTGGCGATGAGTACGGTGCTGCGCCGGGAGGCACCCTTCCGCACCATCCTGGGTTACGCGACCCTCTTCGCTGAGGACGGCCGTCCGATGCACAAGAGCTGGGGCAACAGCATCGAGTTCGACGAAGCAGCCGAACGCATCGGTGTCGATGTCATGCGTTGGATGTTCGCCCGAGCGCGGCCCGAGGACAACATCCTGTTCGGCTACGCGGCCGCCGACGAGGCGCGCCAGGATCTGCTCATCCTCTGGAATGTGGCGGCCTTTTTGGTCACCTACACACGGCTGGCGGGCTGGTCGCCCCGCGCTGGCATGGCCGCTGAGGCGGCCAAGCTGCCGCCCGGAGCCTCCATCCTGGACCGCTGGATACTGTCGCGCAGCGCCGGTCTGGCGGAGGGCGCGCGGCAGGCGCTGGCCGATCACGATGCTCGAGCCGCGTGCGCGATCGTGGCTGTCTTCGTCGACGACCTGTCGAAGTGGTACCTGCGCCGGAACCGGCGCCGCTTCTCGCGGAATGACGATCCGGCCGACCGTGCTGCTGCCTCAGAGACGCTGTATACCGCGCTCCTGACGGCGGCCAGGGTATGCGCCCCCATCCTGCCCTTCCTGGCCGAGGAGCTCTACCAGGTACTGGTCGCGGAGATCGACGGATCAGCCACCGATTCGGTGCACCTGACGCGCTGGCCGGATGGCGAGGTAGCGGCTTACCGTGACCAGGCCCTTGAGGCTGCCATGACCACGCTTCGCCGAGCGGTGGAGTTGGCGCGCGCGCTGCGTGCCCGGGCCGGTCTTCGCCTGCGCCAACCACTCGCTCACATGTGGCTGGCCTTGCCCGGCGGTCGATCATGGGAAGGCCTGCCGGCGGCTGACGAGCGAGCGCTGCTGGAGGTCCTGGCGGAAGAGCTGAACATCAGGTCGGTGGAGCTCATCGAGGATGGCTCGGACCTCGTCGAGCGCCGCGTCAAGCCGCTGTTGCCGCTCATCGGCAAGCGCTTGGGGGCGCAGGTACCGGCCGTCCTGGCCGCCGCCCGAGCCGGCGATGTGCAGTACCTGCCGGATGGCGGCGTTCGACTGGCCGGCGTCGAACTGGCCGCCTCAGAGGTGGAGATCCTGGCCTCACCGCGACCAGGTACCGCGGTCGCTCACGACGAAGGCGTCGTGGTGGTCATCGATCTCACCCTGACAGCCGAACTTCGAGCGGAGGGAGACGCGCGCGAGCTGACGCGTGCCGTGCAGGACCTGCGCAAGCAGGCCGAGCTGGCGCTGGACGCGCGCGTCGACCTGTGGGTCGATGGCGAGCCCGAGGTGGTCGGGCCGCTGCGCGACCATCTGAGTGCCCTGGCCATCGACACCCTGGCCGACGATGTGCACCACTCTGCGCCGCCGGAAGAGGTCGCCACGGTCATCGTCGATCTGGACGCCGGTGCGGTCCGGGTCGGCCTGCGACCCAATGGGTCGGGTGTAGCGGCGGCGCCATGACGACCACGTCGGCGGAGGAGCACGCCGGGGAAGCGTCCCGGTCGGTCGACGGCGCTGGAGCGCGATCGCGCTGGGCGCTGTTCGCCTCGACCGCGGCGGTGGTGGCCATCACTGACCAGTCGAGCAAGGCCTGGGTCGATGCCACCTTCGCTCTGGCGGCGACCGGCACGGTCGTTCCGGGCTATGCCAGGCCGACGCCGATCGTGGGTGATCTTGTGCGCATCGCCAAGAGCTACAACGACGGAGGCATCTTCGGGCTGGTGGGTGATTCGGCGCCCATCCTGGGCCTCATCAGCATCGTGGTCGTTGGCTTCATCGTCGTCTTCCAGGCGCGGCAGGGCACGCAGGGCGGACCACTGCTCAGCCTGACGCTGGGCCTCCTGCTCGGTGGCGCCATCGGCAATATGGCCGATCGGTTGCGCCTTGGCTATGTCGTCGATTTCGTGGATATGGGCATCGGCGACTTTCGTTGGTACACCTTCAATGTCGCCGACGCGGCGATAAGTACGGCCGTCGTGGGTCTCCTTGCGGTGAGCCTCCTGGGCGACCGCCTGAGGGGCCATTGAACAGGCGGGTCACGCTGGATGTGCCCGATGGCGCGGCCGGTGGCCGCGTGGACCGTTTCGTCGCAGACGCGTCGGGACTCAGCCGTTCGTATGTCCAACGGTTGATCGGGCAGGGCCGCCTCACCGCGGATGGACGAGTGGTGGCTGCCAGCAGCCGCCTGGGCGGCGGGTCACGCCTCCGCCTCGACGTGCCGGCGGCGGCGCCGGCGGAGGATGTGCCTGAATCCATCCCGCTGCGCATCGTCTACCGGGACGCGGCCATGCTCATCATCGACAAGCCCGCTGGCCTGGTGACACATCCGGCGCCCGGCCACCCGAGCGGCACACTGGTCAACGCCTTGCTCGGATCGGGTGAGGCCCTGCCGGCCACGGTGGCCGGGCGGCAGCGGCCAGGTATCGTCCACCGGCTCGACCGCGACACCAGCGGGTTGTTGATGATCGCCCGCCACGACGCGGCCCAGGCACGCCTCCAGGCGCTGCTGCGAGCGCGCCGGGTGCGCAAGGATTATCTCTGTCTGGTCATCGGCAGCGTGGCCGCACAGCTGGGTCGGATCGAGGCACCCGTCGGCCGCGACGCACGCCATCGCACGCGCATGGCTGTGGTCGCGGCTGGTCGCCCATCGGTCACCGGCTACCGTGTCCGGGAACGCTTCGCCGGATGGACCCTGCTGGAAGTGGAGCTGCTCACCGGACGGACGCACCAGATCCGCGTGCACCTGGCGTCCATCGGGCATCCCGTGGCGGGCGACCGTGTCTACGGCAGCGGTGAGGCACGAACGGGACCGGCCGGGCTTGGTCGCCTGTTCCTGCATGCCTGGCGCCTGGCCCTGCCGAACGAAGCCGGCGATGGGCTCATCCGCGCCGAATCGCCGCTGCCGCCCGAGCTGGAGCGCGTCCTGGATGGACTCCGCGAGGATGGCCTCGGCGGGCTCGACGACGTGCCTCTGTGGTGAGCTCTGCCTGCCTCGGGGCGCCTGGAGCCCTGCTGGCCATCATCTCCGGACCGTCGGGGGTAGGCAAGGACACCATCATCGAAGTGCTCAGGGAGCGACATCCCGATCCGGCCCGACACTTCGTGGTCACCTGCACGACGCGCGAACGGCGCGATCGCGAGGTCGCCGGCGAGAGCTATCACTTCGTGGGTCTCGATGGCTTCGCCGCGCTGCGCGACCACGGCGCCCTGCTGGAGGCTTCCGAGGTGCACGGCAACTGGTACGGCACGCCGCGTCAACAGGTGGTCGATGCTCTCGCGTCGGGCAAGGACGCCATCCTCAAGATAGACGTGCAGGGGGCGCGTGCCATCCGCGCCCAGGTCCGCGACGCGCTCCTCATCTTCATCGTGCCGCCCTCGCTGGACGAGCTGTACGAGCGGCTGGCCGCCCGCCGTACGGAGGATGGTATGGCGCTCGAACGCCGCCGGCGTGACGCCGAGCGCGAGCTGGCCCGGCAGGACGACTACGACCACGTAGTGGTCAACGAGACAGGCAAGGTCCAGCACACGGCGCAGCGGATACACCAGATCCTTGGTCACGAGCACGGACAGCGTCGCGAGCGCCGCGTCGCCATCTGAGGCGACCAGCCGCGAAGGGTCCCAGACGGCGCGTCGATTCGCCGAGGTCGCGGTCGATGCGGCCGGTATCCCCGGTGGTCGCACCTTCAGCTATCACCTGCCCGCTTGGCTGGAGGACCTCGTGGTGGGCGAGGCGGTGCTCGTCAGCTACGGCCACCGGCGAACGGTCGGCGTGGTGCTCGGACTTGGCGGCGTGTCGCCCGAGCGTGACACGAAGCCTGTCATCGCCCGCATCCATGTGGACCAGCCGCTGCTGCCCGAGTTGCAGGCGCGCCTCGCCCGGCACATCGCCGACCACTACCTGGCGCCGCCGGCGATGGTCGTTCGGGCGATGCTGCCAGTGGGCCTTCTGGAGCGGGTCAAGATGTTCGTCAGCGCGACCGCATCGGCCGGCGCGCCAGCGGCCGACGATGAGCTCATCGCGGATCCGGTCACGAGCGCCCTGCTGACCATCATCCGCGCGGCCGGTCCGCTGGGCGTGGCGGTCGACGACCTACCGCTCGAGGGCAGCCGCCGTAGCCGCGCGCGTCTTCTGCGTGACCTGGCATCAGCGGGGGTCATAGCATCGTCCTGGCGGCTCGGGCTGCCCGACGCTCGTCCGCGCCTCGAGCGGGTGGTCCGCATCACCGTCGAAGGCCATCGGCTCAGCCAGCGCCTGACGGACGATCCCCTGGCCAAGGGGGTCAGCGGCCGAGCACTCGGCGCGCGCCAGCGCGCTCTGCTCCTGGAACTGGCCCGAGCCAACGGCGATGCCATGCCTGCGCCGCCCCTTGCCGCTAGCCACGGCGCCGGTGCGCTCACCAGTCTGGCTCGCCGCGGCCTCCTTGAGATCGACACCGTGGCCCGCCGGCGAAGGCCGTTGGGGACCGCCGGCGCCGCCGAACGCGGTCTGACCGCCCGCGGCAGCCGCCCTGAGGGTGCCCGCCTGACGGACGATCAGGCCGCCGTCATCAAGCGGGTCGAGCGCCTGGCCGCTCAAGGTGAGCATGCTGGGTTGGTCCTCGCGGGCGCCACGGCGAGCGGCAAGACGGCCGTCTACGCGGAAGCCATCGCGATGGTACTGGCGCTTGGCCGCGGGGCCATCGTCCTTGTCCCCGAGATAGCCCTGGCCGTGCCGCTGGTCGACCGGCTGCGGCATGACCTGGCCATCGAGCCTGCGCTCGTCCATTCGGGGCTGTCCGATGGGGAGCGGGCGGACGAGTGGCGGCGCATCCGCAACGGTCAGGCCCGGGTAGTGGTCGGCACCCGCAGCGCCATCCTGGCTCCGCTGGTCGAGCCTGGCCTATTGATCGTCGATGAGGAGCATGACGCGGCCTACAAAGCGGACCGAACGCCGCGCTATCAAGCGCGTGATGTGGCCCTCCAGCTCGGCCGCCTGGCGGGCATCCCGGTCATCCTGGGCAGTGCCACCCCCGACATGGTGAGCCTGGGTCGGGCGGCGCTGGGGACCCTGGAGCTGCATCGCCTGGCTGACCGTCCCGGCGGTGCTGGCGCGAGCATCGAGCTGGTCGACCTACGGGCTGAGCTCGCCGCCGGGAACCGTGGGTCACTCTCCCTGACCCTGGTCGAGGCGCTGGCCGGACTGGACACACGGGTCGGCGAGAGAGCCATCCTGGTCATCGATCGCCGCGGGTCCGCTTCGGTGGTGCTCTGTCGGGACTGCGGCTACGTCCAGATCTGCCCCGAATGCCAACGCCCGCTGGTGTTCCACGCGACCGCCATGGCCTTGCGTTGCCATCACTGCGGCGCCACCGCGCCGGTCGCACGGCGTTGCCCGGCCTGCGCTTCGCCCCGCATCCGGTACCTGGGTGGTGGCACCGAGCGGGTCGAGCGTGAGGTGAGGATCCGGTCACCCCACCTGCGCGTCGCGCGCATCGATCGCGACGTCATCGAGCGCAAGGGTGCTGCGGTCGCCGTCATCGACGACTTCATCGATGGGCGCACCGATGTGCTCGTCGGCACGCGTGTCGTGGCCAAGGGCCTGGACGTGCCAGAGGTGACGCTCGTCGCGGTGGTCTCGGCCGGCGTCGCGCTCAATCTGCCCGATGATCGAGCCGCCGAACGGACCTACCAGCTCCTCACCCAGGCAGCCGGTCGGGCCGGCCGGGGGGCGCGCCGCGGACGGGTCATCATCCAGACCTATCAGCCCGACCACCGGGCCATCCGGGCGGTCGTCGATGGCGATGCGGCGAGCTTCGTAGCGGCCGAACTGGCTGACCGTCGCGCCTTCCGGGCGCCGCCCTTCGGTCAGCTCATCAAGCTGACCGTGGCGCTGACCGATCGGGCGGCGGCCGAGCGGACGGCCAACAGTTTCGCCGAGGAGCTGCGGTCGCGCGCGGAGCGCCTGTCCGATGGCGGCGCGGAGCGATGCGCGGTGCTCGGGCCGGTGCCCGCCTACATCGCCCGACGGGCCGGTCGTTGGCGTTTCCATCTGGTGCTCCGCGGACCTGACCCTCGAGCTGTCCTCGGCCACGATCCCGGACCGCCGTGGAGCGTCGACGTCGATCCCGACTCGCTGCTCTAGGCCGTGCGGCATACTCCCGCCGATGTCCATCCGACCCGTCATCAGACTCGGCGATCCGCGGCTGCGCCTGCCCGGCAAGTCGGTCGAGCACTTCGACAAGGAGCTGCACGACCTGCTCGAGGATATGACCGAGACGATGAGGGATGCGCCCGGGGTCGGCCTGGCGGCGCAGCAGATCGGGCTCGCCCTGCAGGTCTGTGTCATCGAGGTGGAGGGTCAGCTCCATGAGCTCATCAACCCGCGCATCATCCGGCTGAGCGGCCAGCAGGTCGACCTGGAGGGCTGCCTGTCCATCCCCGGCTACCTGGCCGACCGGCCGCGCGCCGAGAAAGCGATCATGGAGGCCCGTAACCGACATGGGCGCCGGGTCCGCCTCACCGGCTCGGGGCTGCTGGCGCGAGCCATGCAGCACGAGTACGACCACCTCCAGGGCGAGCTGTATGTGGATGGGCTGGGACCGGCGGTCGAGCTTGTCCACGTGAGCACGCTGCGTGAGGAGGCCAGCCAAGGGACGGCGCCGGCGGATGATCTGGTGGAGGTGGCGAGCTCCCCGTGAAGGGTCCTGCCCGGACGGTATTCCTGGGCAGCGGCGGCTTCGCCATCCCGGTCCTGGAGGCACTTCTGGGGCAGCCGAGCGTCGAACTCGTGGCCGTCGTCACGGCTCCCCCGCGCCCAGCTGGCCGAGAGATGCGGCTCACGGCGTCGCCCGTCGGCGCACTCGCCGAGCGCCTTGCTGTGACTATCCTGCACCCGGAGCGGCTACGCGACACGGGCA
>JACCYW010000455.1 GCA_013696275.1 Chloroflexota bacterium
GCCACGTTGTCACCGACATCACGGTGCGGGAACAGGCCATGATCCTGGAACATGAGCCCGAAGCCTCGCTGGTGCGGCGGCCGGCCGGCAAGGTCCTGGTCGGCCCATCGGATCGACCCTCTCGTCGGGCGTTCCAGGCCGGCGATCGACCGCAGCAGCGTGGTCTTGCCTGAGCCACTCGGGCCAAGGACGCTCACGATGACCCCGTCCGGTACTCGCAGATCGATGTCGTGCAGGACATCCTGGCCGCCATACCCAGCGCTCATCCGTGCCAGCTCCAGCATCAAGGATCCTTGGCCGCCCTAGAACGCACTGGCGCTCTCACTGCGCCATGGTTCGATCAGAAGGACCGCACCGGCCGTCAGGCACATCAGGATGGTGCTCATGGCCATCGCCTGGCCGAATGGCAGCGCGCCCGGCTGGCCCAGCAGTCGGTAGATGGCGACCGGCACGGTGGGCGTCTCGGGGCGGGCGATGAACAGCGTGGCCCCGAACTCGCCCAGTGAGACAGCGAAGGCGAAGCCTGCGCCGACGAGTGCGGCGCGGGCAACGACCGGACCATCGATCTCCCGAAAGACCCGAGCCGGCGAAGCGCCAAGGACGGCCGCCGCTTCTCGCAGGCGCGGTTCGATCGACCTGATGAGCGGGACCGCCGCCCTGACCACGAAGGGTGTGGCGACCAGGGTATGGGCCAGCGGGATGAGTAGCGGCGAGGTCCGCAGGTCGAGCGGGGGTTCATCGAGCGCCACGATGAAGCCGAAGCCGAGCAGCACCGCCGAGGTTCCCAGGGGCAGCATCGCCAGCGTGTCCAGCCCACCCCCCAGCCGACCTCCACGGTATGCGGCCACAGCGGCGATGAGCAATCCGAAGGTCACCGCCAGGGCCACGGTCAGGGCCGCGAACGCCACTGAGTTGATGACCGCCTCGGCCGGCGCCACGAAGAGCCCGCCCCGACCGCCGGCGTCAAGGAGAGCACGATAGGAGCTGAGGAAAGACCCCTCAGGGCTGCGCAGCGATCGCTCGACCAACACCGCCAGGGGCGTTCCCAGGTACAGCATCATCGAGCCGATGACCGCTGTCATGAACAGCTTCGCGCGGCGGCCGACCGGTCGGCGGCTCGTGTCGCCAGCGCTGCGAAGGCGTTGTGCGAGGGCCAGCCGCTCACCAAGCCGTGTCTCGACCACCAGGACGACGCCGATGACTGCCATCTGAAGGAGGGCCAGGGCGGCCCCGGCGGGCAGATCCAGTGATTGCGCCGTGGCCCGGTAGATGGCCACCTCCAGCGTCGTCGTGCCCGACCCGCCGAGCAGCAGGATGACCCCGAACGAGGTGAATGTGAACAGGAAGACGAGCGACGCGGCGGAGATGACAGCCGGCCGCAGGAGGGGCCAGGTGATGTAGCCAAAGGAGCGCCACGGGGTCGCACCCAGCATCCGGGCCGCCTCGACCGTGCGCGGATCGAGATGCGACCAGACGCTTCCGACCAGCCGCACCACGATGGCGTACTCGTAGAAGACGTGGGCCGCCAGGATGGCCCAGATGGTCCCGTCCAGACCCAGCGCTGAGAGCGGGCCGCGGGGTCCGATGAGTGCCAGGAAAGCGGCCGCGACGACGACCGTGGGCAGCACGAACGGGACCGTCAAGCCGGCGCGCAGGAGGCGCTTGCCGGGGAAGTCGTAGGTCGCCAGGACATACGCTCCGGGCAGGGCGACGATGACGGTCAGGACGGTCGACAGTCCGGCCTGCCAGAGGGTGAACCAGGCGATGCGTGCTGTGCCGGGAGCCGACCAGGTGGCCAGCACATCGCTCTGCGCCAGCGCCGCGGAGCCGCCGTCGCCGGTCAACGCCGTGACCAGGATGGCGGACATCGGCCAGATGAAGAAGACGGCCAGGAAGCAGACTGGTGCTGCGGCGAGCAGGATCGCAGTCCGACGGCTCAGGGCCGCATGACCTCTGTCCACTCCGCGAGCCAGCGCTCACGGTCACGACCGATGGTCTCATAGGCGATGCCCAACGGATCCGGTGCCACCTGAGCGTGCTGGCTGAATACGGCTGGCAAAGCGGCATCGGCGCGCACCGGATAGACGAACATCTGGAGCGGGATCCCTTCCTGGACCTCAAGCGACAG
>JACCYW010000468.1 GCA_013696275.1 Chloroflexota bacterium
AGCACATCGACCGTCGAGCCGCCTTCCGTGACGTGCTCAGCGGTCCGTTCGTCCGCCGTGCGGCCCAACGGACGAGGAGGATCCTCCCAGCTCCGCACACGGGTCGTGTTGTACGGGTCAGGCCCGACGCGCCAGCACGATGGGCTCGGCGCCGTCGTCGGTCACGTCGGAGACCGTGAGGGCAGCGGCCCGCAACGCATCCGCCCCGCGCGTGAGGATCATCCCGCCCCCTTCCAGTAGATCCGGCAGTCGGGCGTGCCAGGTCGACGCGATCACCAGCAGATAGGTCCGTTCCGGCAGAGCACTGAGCTCAGAAGCTGGCACGACGGTCCAGGCGAAGCCTTCGGGCAGCAGGTCAGGACGCACCTCGCCGATCCAAGCCGCCCGACCGCCGGGCGCTCTGTCGGCGGCCAGCTGGACGGCGGCACGCCACGTGGCGTCGGCCGACTCGGTGGCTTCTCGCGACTCCTTCTCTGCAATGTCGACGCCTGCCCGCAGCCAGGTGATCCGCTGCGCCGTCGCCCCATCGGCCATCCCCACGACCGACGCGCCGGCCAGGGCCAGACGGCGGGCAGCATCCTCCAGCCTTCCGTCGGCTGCGTCGTCGGCTGCGTCGTCGGCTGCGTCGTCGGCTGCGTCGTCGGCCGCGCTGACATCGAAGAGGGCGCCACCCACCAGTCCTGATGGATGGTCGAGCAAGGCTGATGCCCCGGACACGGCCTCATCAGCGCTCCCGCGAACGACGGCCAGAAGCTGCACGTCGCCTGCGCCAGCGGCCGCCTCGAGCCACGGTCCGGCATCCTCTCCCACGTCCCTTCCCACGAAGGGTAGCTCTGCCCAGACCGGCAAGCCGGTGTCGACCGCCGTGCGCAGCGCCTCGCGCCAGCCGGCGAGCGACCCCTGGCCCTCCACGAACAGCAGGTCCACGCCGGCCTCGGCGAGGGTGCCGCAGATGTGGCGAAGGGCAGCGGAGAACGACGCCTCCAGGGTCGGTCGACGGCCGGTCGTGCCATCGTCCAGGCCGAGAAGTCGGGGCACCGGACCAGCCACCAGCGTCGGAGCATCGCGTTCCTCGGTCGCCTCGCGGGCGAGTCCCACCGCTGCGATGGTCCAGGCCCGGGAACGCCGGCCCTCGCCGACACGGCTCGCTGCCCACGGATGGGTCAACCAGGTCGGTGCCAGCAGCACGTCCGCTCCCGCCGACAGCTTCTCGATGAGCGTTTTCCGGGACGCGCCCGGAGCACGGATGTGGAGCGGCTCATACCAGGCCGGACCTTCCTCTGGGCGAGCCGGGCGTCGCTCGTCGCCCGACGAACCAGCTAGGACCAGACATCGCTGCGCGCCGCGGGCGGTGCCCTCACCGCTCATCGATCCGCCGGAACGTCTCCCTCACCTTCCTCGACCGGCCCGGTCTTGACAGGCAGGCCCGCCTTGTGCCAGGCGATGATGCCGCCCATCACGTTGGTCACGTCGGTGAAGCCCTGGCCCAGGAGATGGTCGGCCGCGGCCAGGCTGCGCTGGCCGGATGCGCACATCACGAGGATCGGCCGATCACGAGGCAGCGAGCCGAATGTCTCCGCGAAGCCACTCAGTGGCATCAGCACAGCACCAGGGACGCGCATCTCCTCGTGCTCATCGCGCTCGCGCACATCGAGCAGCACGCCAGGCGCCGGCGCTTTCTGGTCGACGAACCGAGCCGCTGTCGAGACGTCCACCGATGGCGTGCTTCCCGGTCGACTCACCTTGGCCTCCTCATGCCAGCTCGATCAAGGACTTGCGGCCAGCGACACCGGTCTCCAGCTCGTGCCACCAACCGATGCCGTCCTCGCCCAGGCGCCAGCACAGCCAGATGGGTCGACCGTTGACCAGCGCTGGGAAGTCGACCAATCCCGAACTTATGTCGCGCAGGGCGACGCTCCAGTCGTCGAGCTGCGTCACCGTCCGTTTCATGCGCTGGACCACGGTGCGGATGGCTGCCTCCCGGTCGGCCAGGTCTCGTGCGTGATCCGCTGAGCCGTCCGCCTGGCGGAACGCGGTCAACTCATCCTGTAGACGGGCCACTTCGTCGCGGTCGGCCCGCAGGCGCTCCAACAGTGGCCGCAGCTCGGCGAGCTGTCGGTTGGCCGCATCGATGGCGTAGTAGCGCGTCACTCGTCCATCGTCGCACGTGAGTTGCTAGCATGCCGCCATGCGTCTAGCCGAGCGGGTGACGGACATAGGCACGGAGACTGCGTTCGAGGCCGCGGCCCGGGCGCGGGCGCTGGAAGCGACCGGGCGGGAGGTCATCCACCTGGAGATCGGTGAGCCTGACTTCGATACCCCGGCCAACGTGCGCGAAGCTGCCAAGCGCGCGCTGGATGAGGGCTGGACCCACTACGGTCCGCCGCTCGGCCTGCCGCAGCTGCGCGAAGCCATCGCTGCCGACGCGACCGAGCGAAAGGGCTTCCAGGTCGACCCGGCCCAGGTGGTCGTCACGCCTGGCGCCAAGCCCATCATGTTCTACGCCCTGCTTGCCCTGGCCGAACCAGGTAGCGAGGTCATCTACCCCGACCCTGGCTTCCCCATCTACGAGTCGATGGCTCGTTTCGCGGGCGCTACGCCCGTGCCCATCCCGCTCCGCGAGGAGAACGGCTTCCGGATGGACACCGACGAGCTGCGCTCACTGCTGACCGATCGGACCCGACTCATCATCTTCAATTCGCCCCACAATCCGACCGGCTCGATGCTCACGGCGGAGGACCTGCAGGCGGTGGCGGAGATGGTCACGGCGCGGGACATCACGGTGCTCGCGGACGAGATCTACGGCCGCATCGTGTACGACGGGAAACACCACTCCATCTGTGCCCTGAACGGCCTGCCGGATCGGACGATCATGCTGGATGGCTTCTCCAAGACGTGGGCCATGACCGGTTGGCGGCTCGGCTACGCGGTCCTGCCAAAGGAGCTGGTCGCTCCGTTCTCCCGGCTCATCATCAACAGTGTCAGCTGCACCAGCAGCCACTCGCAGTTGGCAGCGCTGGAGGCGCTGACCGGACCGCAGGATGACGTGGCTGCGATGGTCGAGGAGTTCCGGGCCCGGCGAGACCTGGTGGTGGACGGGCTGAACGCCATCCCGGGTATCCGGTGTCTGCAGCCGCAGGGCGCTTTCTACGTCTTCCCCAATGTCGCCGGCACCGGCCTGACCGGCGCACAGCTGGCCGATCGGTTCCTGAACGAAGCGGGCGTGAGTGTCCTGGCTGGGACCGCCTTCGGGACGGTGGGCAAGGATCACATCCGTATCAGCTATGCCAATTCGCGCCCCAACCTGAGCCGTGCCCTCGATCTGATGGCGGGCGTCCTGGCTGGCAGCGCCGGGTCCCCGGAGAGCGCCGTCCCGGCACCAGCGTGACCGAGGCCGCCGGCCGACCTCGCGTCCTGGTCACGCGCCGCATCCCGGACGCTGGACTCGAGCGAGTCCTGGCCGCCACCCGGGCCGACCTGTGGGACGACGAGCTCCCGCCACCACGGGACGAGCTGCTGCGCCGGGTGGCCGGCGTCGACGGGCTGCTGAGCCTGCTGACCGACCAGGTGGACGATGAACTGCTGGATGCTGCCGGTCCGCAGCTCAAGGTGGTCAGCAACTTCGCGGTCGGCTTCGACAACGTGGACGTGCCTGCCTGCACGGCACGCGGTATCCCGGTCGGCAACACGCCCGGAGTCCTGACCGAGACGACCGCCGACCTGGCCTTCGCGCTGCTGATGGCGGTAGCCCGTCGGCTGACCGAGGGCTATGACTACGTTCGAGCGGACCGCTGGCTGACCTGGGGTCCGATGCTCCTGATGGGCAGCGACATCCATGGTGGCACCTTGGGGATCGTCGGCTTCGGGCGCATCGGCCGCGAGATGGCCAAGCGCGGCAGCGGCTTCGGGATGCGCATCCTCTACCACGACGTGCAGCGCGCGACGGCCGAGGATGAGGCGGCCCTGCGCGCCGAGCCGGCAGGGCTGGAGACCCTGCTTGCCGAGTCCGATTTCATCTCACTCCATACCAACCTGAGCCCCGAGACCCAGCACCTGCTGGATGCGGCGGCCTTCCGACGTATGAAGCGCGGCGCCATCGTCATCAATACGAGCCGAGGACCGGTCATCGACCACGACGCCCTGGCCGAGGCGCTGCGCAGCGGGCATCTTGGCGGTGCCGGGCTGGATGTGACAGAGCCAGAACCGATGCGAGCCGACCATCCACTCCTTTCACTGCCGAATTGCCTCGTCGTTCCCCATATCGCATCGGCCTCTCATGCCACACGGGCACGCATGGCCGAGATGGCGGCCGATAACCTGTTGGCCGGCGTGGCCGGTGAGCGGCTTCCGACGCCCGTCAACCCGGAGGTCTACGACCGGCCGCCGGCCGCCTGACTCCAGCGGCACAGGGGCAGGTACGTGCCGCTCGACGCTCTGCTCATCGTCCTCGCCGGAGCAACGCTGCATGCCTTCTGGAACCTGGTCATCGCTCGGGCTCGCGATACCCAAGCGGTCACCGCCCTGGCGCTGACCATCGGTGTCGCGGTCGCTCTGCCTTTCGCCAT
>JACCYW010000079.1 GCA_013696275.1 Chloroflexota bacterium
AGTCGCTCGTGTTGAGCGATCCTCCGCGTGGTCGACCCTCCTTCTCGAACGGGCCGTGCGTCTGTTGTCGAGTTCGGGAAGTCGAAAGGGTCATGATGACCGCAGGAACAATCAAGAAGGTCGTTTCCGACCGCGGGTTTGGCTTCATCGCCGCCGAGGACGGAAAGGAATACTTCTTCCACCGCAATGAGCTCGACTCGACGCTCGATTTCGACCGCCTCAACGGCGGCGAGCGCGTCGCATTCGAGGTCCAGGACAGCCCCAAGGGGCCGCGCGCCGCTCAGGTGCACGCCGCCTGAAGGTGATCAGTCACATAGGCTGAACAGCGAGACCCCGGCCAACGGCCGGGGTCTTTCTCTTTGAGGGCGCCGCTGCGGTCGGGCGCTAGGGACGCTGAGCCTGGACCTGATAGTCGGACCCGCGCGACGCCGCTCTCGGGTCGGTGTGTGAGATCCACGTTGACCACGTCGCTGGCGGCGGAAAGACCGACTCCATGATCGACGTGCCTACGGCGCCGGCTCGCCCCACCGGCTCGGACACAGGCGAGCATAGTCACAGCCGCTGCATGTGCTGCGACTGGGGGTAGCAGCGAAGTCGCCGGACCGGATGCGGCCGGCCGTTTGCACGAGCTGGACCTTGAGTGCGTCCAGTTGGTCCGTGGATCGCGTGGTGTGGACGGCCTGGTCCGTTTCGGTGAAGTAGAGGGTCAGCCGCGAAGCCGGCGGCAACGACTGACCTGTCTGCGGATCCGACACAGCGCCCATGGACAGTGCCAGGGCATACAGCGATAACTGCGCATCAGCGTCCACCTGGGCCTGCGTCTTCGGCCGGCCAGTCTTGTAGTCGGTCAGCTCGATCGATCCGTCCGGCCGGCGGTCGATGCGGTCGATCTGCCCATAGAAGCGCACCGGCGGCGACCCATCACCGGGCTCGAGTGCGAAGTTGAAGCCGACCTCGACATCGACCGCCTCGCCGAGGTTCGCGACCTCACGCTCATAGAAGCGCCGAAGAGCCGGCTCGACACGCGTCTGGTAATGCTCCGCGGCCTGGGCGTCCGGGTAGTTGGTCGGCACCCACACCCGGTCGAACGCCTCCCGAAGCGCCGCGTAGTCCGGCGCGGGCCCGCCCGCTGCGAGTGCGTCGCGCCTGGCCCGGACGAAGGCCTCGAAAGCCTGGTGGATCGCGGTGCCGAACTCGAAGTAGCTCTTGGCGCCTTCGGTCGGGATGCGGTAGACGCGCTCGAACGCATAGCGCAGCGGGCACTCGGCGTAGGCATAGAACTGCGAATGGGAGAACGACGGCGGCAATGGCGCCACATCGAGCAGGGTCCGGCCAGCCGGAGAGTGCCCCGCGACGGCGGATATGGTCAGCTGGTCGAGCCCATCCCGACGAGCCTCCTCCGCTAGCCCGGCGGCATCGGAAGCCACCGCCACGAGCTCCGTGGTGAGTGCCGACCGGGCATGGTGATCCAGCGGGTCCAGCTCCTCCAGCGCTCCGATGATCTCCACGGCCCGCCGTCGGAGCGCGAAACGCCGTCGAAAGCCATCCGGCAGCGGCATCAGCTTCAGGAGGTTGCTGGTGGCTTGGTCGGCCGTCTCCCTGGCGTTCCGTCCGGCGTCAGTCCCGAGCTCATGACCGGGCATGGGCGTCCGCCATCGCACCTGGACGCCTGGCGGTGGCGACCCCTCATCGTCCAAGGGCGCCGCCTCTCCCACGAAGCGACTGACCGGCTTGCCGTTGGGGTCCTGGATGGCCGTCAGCAGCAGGTGGCTGCGCGCCCGGGTCATGGCCACGAACGCCAGGCGCCGCTCTTCATCGATGGCGAAGTCATCCGGCGGCAGCTGCTTGAGCAACTCCTTGGGCATCAGCTGCGACTCCTCGCGCAGGTCCGGGAACTGTCCTTCTACGAGTCGCGGCAGGACGACCACCTCGTACTCCAGACCCTTGGCCTGGTAGACCGTCATGAGCTGAACGCCGTCCACATGCACTCGACCCGGCAGATCCGGTTCCAGGTCGCCACCGACCTGCTGGTAGGCGTCCAAGTAGGCCACGAAGTCGGCCAGGCTCTCGTGCGGGTGCGCGCGTTGCCAGTCGGCCGTGAAGCGCATCAGGCGCGCGAGCGCCAGTACGGTGCGTTGCGCATCAGGGGTGTCGACCGCGATCAGGTCGTGCATGAGGCTGGTACGGACGAGATATCCCTCAAGGACTGTGTATGGGCCGTCACGACGCGCCCTGGGCACGAGCCCCTCGAGTGTGTCCTTCAACCGTTCGAGCTTGAGGCGGAGGCGCGTGTCGAGCCGTTCCTGGCGCCACCGGGCCCGAGCCTCACGACCTTTTCGCTCGCGGATGGAGTCCGGCAGCATCAGCCCCTCGGGCAGGTCAGATTCCCTCCACAGCGTCAACAGCGGGTCCGCATCGAGCTCTCCGTTCGCGCCGGCCTCGGCCAGCGCTTCCACCGGCAGAGCGCCATCACGCAGCACGTCCAGACAGGCCTGGTAGACCGAGCGGCCATCCCAATCAGCGGCACGCGTCAAACGAAGGACCTCCGTCGCGTCCAGGCGCCACGGTCCGGCCGAAAGGAGACGCACGAAGCTGACCGAATCGGCTGGGTCGGCGCAGACGCGCAGGGCAGCCTCCACATCGCGTACCTCGGGGATGGCGAAGAGGCCGGTGCCACCGACGACCACGAACGGGATGTCCTCTCTCCGCAGCCGATCGACGATCTGGTCGCGGTGTCGATGCTTGCGGTAGAGCACCGCGATGTCACTCCAACGACGCGGCTCCGGCAGCTCCACCGCGAGTTGGCGGATGTAGCTGACGATGAGATCCGCCTCGTCCGCCTCATCGGCGCACATGGCCACCTGGACCTGGGCACCCGGGCTCCTTGTCGGCCGCAGGGGCTCCGACTTGAGGCGGCGGCTGTTTCGCTCGATGAGCCGCGACGCGACGCTCAGGATGTTGCCGCTGGAGCGCCTGTTCTCCAGCAGCGGCTGACTGTGGACCCGCTGGGCAGCTCTCTCCGGCGCCCATGCCGGAGGCCGCTCGAAGGCCATCCGGAAGCGCTCGAAAGCGGCGTAGGAGGCACCCCTGAAGCGGTAGATCGACTGATCGTCATCGCCGACCACGACGATGTCGTCCGGTTTGTCCGCGCCGCGAGCGATGAGCTCCAGCAGCAGGAGCTGAGCCATGTTGACGTCCTGGAACTCGTCCACCAGGACATGGCGGAACTGCGCCTGGTAGCGACGCAGGATATTCGGCCGGGCCGTGAGCAGTTCTATGGCGCGAAGCTGCAGCTCACCGAAGTCGAGAAGGCCACGCGCCCGAAGCTCTTCCTGGTAGATGGCGTACGCCTCTGCCTCCTCCGTCAGGCGCAGTACGTCATAGACCTCCGCGTCACGGATGAATGTGCTCTTGAGTCCACGCGCCAGGCGCTTCTGCTCGTCACTCAGCAGCTCCCAGTAGGTGGCGAACGGCCCACCACTCGCTTCCCGCCGAGCCTCTCTCATGGCCACGCTGGCAGTCGCATCCAGACCCGCGCGGATGGCGGCACGCGTGTCCCTCACGCCCCGCAGCCGGCCCTCTGAGTCACGGGCACGGATGTCCGCCACGGCCTCCTGGAAGGCGCCCGGCGGGTTGGCGAAGTCGAAGGCCTCTCGCTTGGCGTGGGCGTAGGCCAAGTACTCCTGAGGACTGACCAGCTCATCCTTGGCGCGGCTGATGAGCTCCGCGAAGCGACCGAATACCCACGCGCTCCGGGCACCCACGAAGTGGTAGAGGAAGTGGCTGAAACGGGGGCGCAGGTCGCGCAGCAGGAGTCGCTGGCCTATCTCGTCCAGGACATCCGGGTTGGCGCCGAGTCCGAGGTCTCCGCCGTGGTCGGCCAGGATGCGGTTGCCGAAGGCATGGAAGTCGTGGACCCAGAGGCGGCTGGCCGTCTCCATACCGAGGACTTCCTCGAGACGCTCGACCAGCTCGGCGGCTGCGCGCACGTTGTAGGTCAGGACCAGGATGTCCTCTGGTCTCAGTTGGTCATCGCGAGCGAGCAGATGACGGACGCGCTCGACGACCACGGTGGTCTTGCCGGTGCCGGCGCCGGCCAGCACCATCAGCGGCCCTGCCTGCCACTCGACGGCCGCTCGCTGCTCCGCCGTCAACTCGAATCGGCCGCCCTTGGCCGACGGTGTGGCCGTCAGCATCCGCTGCTCATCCTCATGCGACGCGATAGCGAGTGACATCCCTGCGATGTTGTGTCGTGGCTGTGCCACCTTGGTTGGCACGCCCTCGGCGCGCCGTCGGCTTCAGGCGGGCGAGCGACGGATCAGGTACGGCGTCAGCCGGACCGCGAGGTCCGTCTTGGGCAGCGCCCCGACGATGCGGTCGACCGGCCGGCCAGCCTGGAGCACGATCAGGGTCGGTATGGACCGCGCGTCGAAGCGCTGAGCGAGTGCCGGGTTCTCGTCGACGTTGACCTTGATCACCTTGAGGCGGCCCGCATACTCGCGGCTGAGCTCTTCCAGGATGGGGCCGACGAAGCGGCACGGGCCGCACCACGGGGCCCACAGGTCTACGACCGCCGCAACCTGGGTCGTCGCCTCGGTTTCGAAGGTCGCGTCTGTCGCGTTCACCAGCCACGGCAGCGTTGCCTTGCACTTGGCGCAGCTGGGCACGCCTTTGGGGCTGGGGCGGATCCGATTCTTCGTCCCGCACTGGGTACACGTCAGGAGGGAGACCGGGCCGGACCGCGATGGCGTCGTCGGCTTGGCTGCGGTCGGCTTGGCTGCGGTCGGCTTGGCTGCGGTCGGCTTGGTGGCAGTCTGGTCGGTGCTGTGGCTGGGGCTCTGATCCTCTACCGTCATGGGCGCATGATGGCGCGTCTGTCGACGTCGGGTCAGGCGCAGCGCGTCAGGCGCACCAGCACTATCAGTGCCGGCCCGCTCAAGAGGCCGGCCCTCCTGCTGCGGCGGTCGGAAACGAGGGACATCCGCTGAGCGATCCGTCCAAGGGCCGTGCGGTACCGATG
>JACCYW010000089.1 GCA_013696275.1 Chloroflexota bacterium
AAGGTGGTGTGCGTCGCTGTGACGGCCATGGTGCGTCTCCTGGTGAGGGGTGTCAGTCGGTCGACTGCTCGACGTTGAAGGTGGCCGCCAGGGCATCCGGAGCGGCGAAGGCTCGGGCCAGGACGATGGGATCGAAGTACTCGCGAAACAGTCGGATCTTGCCGTTCACGACATGGAACAGGCCGGCGTATCGGTTGTCGTAGCGGCCGCCCGAGGCAAGGGTGATCTTGCCCTGGTACTCCAGGAGGACCCACTCGGGGTCGGCCAGCGGTCGCACCGCCTCGACCGGGAACTCCATGGACCGGTAGGCGTCCGGCAGGCCGCCGTACTGGCGCCGAAGCGCACCGATGCCTTCCAACGTGGTAGGGAAGCCCTCTGGTGCGAAGGGCAGCTCCTGCCGACCTTCCTCCGCAAAGCAGGCCATCGCGCCCTCGATGTCCATGGCGCCCAGCCGCTCCAGGAAACGCACGGCGACCGCCGGCGCGTCGGCTGACCTGGGATCCAGGATGGACCGATCACCGGTCTCCCAACGGAAGCTCATCGTCACGGACGAGATGCGCCACTCGCCTACTTCGCGGATGAGCTCCCACCGGTAGTCGCCGCCAAGGACCCAGCGGCCAGTACGCGGAGCGTGCGGCACATGTGTCGCCTGGAAGGTGGCCGTCGCGGTGGCCGCGCCGGCGTCCACCGTTACGAGGTGATCGCTTACCAGGTGCTGGGTCGCCGCCAGCTGGCCGAGGGTCCCCTTCCATTGGCTGATCAGGTCGCTCGCCCGGACCGTCCCAGGGTCACCACCGCTGAGGCTGGTGTAGTCGACATGGACCTCATCGGTGAAGATGGACGCGAGGGCATCCCACTCGCCGCGGTCCGCGAGCACGGCCATCCGCGTGGTCGTCTCGATGATCTGACTGCGGTCGTCCACGGGCCTCCTCGGGTCGGTAGTGCGGTTCGCCGCCGACACTATCCGCTCGGCGCCCGCCGCTCTTGTACGTTGTTGCGGTCGCGCGGCGGCGGTCGCGGGCGACGAGCACCGTTCCGACGCTGGGGCTAGGCTGCGACGCCTCGACACATGTCCGCAGCGAGCCAGCCGTGTCCATCACCACCACCTACTCGCTCGGTTCGACGGTCATCGAGACCTACCGATACGAGCCGGGTCCACCGGGCTTCATCCCGCCACATCACCACGACCAGTGGTCACTCTGCCTCAGCCTCGACTTCCCGGGCCGGATCCGCCACGGCGGCGAGACCCACTCGGTGCCGGTCGGCAGCCTGCTACTCGTGGCGCCCGGTGAGGTCCATGCCGAGTGGGATCCACACAGCCGCAGTACCGCTTCCCACTTCACGGTCGTCTACCTGGAAGCTGTCGAGGTGGCGGCGGCAGTTGCGGAGCTGGATGGTGGTGGCTGGCCCAGGACCCAGGCCCACGGCGATCCCGTCTTCTTCGACAGCCGCCTGGCGGGACGGCTCGGGGCTCTCTATCCGAGGCGTCCGGTGGCGCCTGGGCTGGAGGGCGACGTAGCGGGCGTCGAGCTGATATCCGATCTGGTCGGGCGCCGTGCCCGATCCCAGGTGCGGGCATCCAAGCCCCCCACCAGAGCGGTCGCCCTCATGCGCCAATACCTGGCCGACCAGCCCGAGCGCAACGTGCGGTTGGACGAGTTGGCGACCCTGACCGGGCTCAGCAAATATCACATGGTCCGAAGCTTCCGCGGCGAGGTGGGCATGACTCCGCACGCATACCACGTGGCCGGTCGGGTCATGCGCGCCAAGGACGAACTGCGGCGCGGCCGGCGTGTCGCAGAGGTCGCCCTTCAGTTCGGGTTCGCCGATCAGTCGCACTTCACGCGCCACTTCGGGCGCATCGTTGGCATCAGCCCTTCCGTCTTCGCGCGACGGGTCACTGCCCCGGACGGATAGCCCTGCTGGCGCCGGCACGATGCTGCCACCACGAACGGACCTCGATGAGGCACGTGACCACCAGCACGGTCACGAAGACCAATAGCCAGCCGAACGCGAACCAGCCAAGTAGCGGCGGATCGTAGAGATCGATGATGTCGCCCGGCGGCTCGATAGCGAACGGGCTGAAGTGGATGATCGACAGGAATACCGCGCCACCCCCGGACAGAAAGGCCCAGAAGCCGGGCCCGACGCGGCCGGCCCGATACAGCAACAGGCCGATCAAGATGGCCGGATAGATGGCCAGGCTGAAGGTGAATACGTTCACCTCGCCGGTCAGCGGCCAGCCGACATGATTGCCGCGGATGGCATGGTCCAGGTGGTGGCCGAGGGAGAGGAAGGCGGCCAGGTATGTCAGCCGGACCAGGACCGTGCTGTTCATCCAGCGCTCCCCTTCGTGTCCCGGGCCACCTGTTGGATCGACGCCGCGTCGATGGCCCCCGCCCGCAGGATGCGCGGCTGGCCAGCGGTGTCGAATTCGACGACGGTCGACGGGACGCCGCCGCGGGCCGGACCGCCGTCCAGGACGAGCGCAAGCGAATGACCGACCGAGGCTATCAACTCAGCGGCCGAACGCGCCTCTGGCTGACCGCTGATATTGGCGGACGTGACCGCGACAGGACCCAGCCGGGCGGCGAGTGCCCGAGGGGTGGGGTGGTCGGGCATGCGAAAGCCCAGCGAGCCGGTCGCTCCATAGAGCAGGTCGGGCAAGGCGACCCCCACCAGCGGTGACAGCACCAGGGTCAGTGGTCCGGGCCAGAAATGCTCGGCCAGACGGCGCGCGGCGTCAGGCAGGACGGCAAGTGCCTCCACCTGCGCCATCGAGTCGACCATGAGGGCGATGCCCTTCTCCTCGGATCGTCGCTTGGCGCTGATGACGGCGGCGAGCGCGGCATCCTGGGGCAGGACACAAAGGCCGTATACCGTCTCGGTCGGGAGGCCGACGATGCCGCCCGCCCACAACGCCTCGACCGCCGCGCCGATGGCACCAGGAGCGTCGGACGGCATGATCGCCGGCCCAGCCTCCAGGCTCAAGATCGGCCAGCTGCACTCAAGACCGGCCGACCTCCAGGACACGCGGCCGGCCGGTCAGGTCATCGTGGACCGTGGCGTGCCAGCCCGGTAGCGACTCGGCCGCCGCCGCGCCGGCCAGGTCAGCCTGGTCGGAACCGATCTCGATGAGCGCCAGGCCGGCTTCAGCGAGCTCGCCCGGCAACGCCTGCAGCAGCCCTCTGACGACGGTCAGCCCGTCCGGCCCACCATCGAGGGCGATGCGTGGCTCGAAACTGGCCGCGATGGGCAGTCCGGCGATGGCCGGGCCAGGCACATAGGGCAGGTTGGCGACCACGATGTCCAGTGCGTCCGAGGCCACGCCGGAGACAGCGAGCAGATCGCCTTCCACCAGCACCACCCGGTCGGCCAGCCCGTGGGCGACCACGTTCTCCTTGGCGACGTCCAGCGCCTCAGCCGAGATATCCGATGCGACGATCGTGACATATGCGCCATACCCGCCACGGTCCAGGGTCCGCGCGAGCGCCACGGCGATGGCCCCACAGCCCGTGCCGACATCCCACATCCGGAGTGGCGGAGCATCAGCACTCCGCGGCGCTGAGGTCAGCCGATGGCGCACGCGCTCCAGTGCCAGGTCGACCAGTCGCTCCGTCTCCGGCCGCGGGATGAGTGCTCGGCGGTCGATGCTGAAGGCCAGACCGTAGAACTCCTTGAGACCACGGATGTAGGCCACCGGTTCGCCGGCCTCGCGGCGGTGCAGCAGCGCGCCGAACGCCTCCCGCTGGCCGTCGCCGGCCAGCGCATCGGGGTGCGCCAGGACCGCCGTGCGCTCCACGCCCAGGACGTGACCAAGCAGCAGCTCTGCGTCAAGCCGGGCAGACTCCGAGCCCGCCTTTGCCAGGCGCTCCGCCCCGTCCCGCAGCAGCGCGCCGACCGTTCCCGGCCGCTCCCAGCTGCCTGTCATAGCCGGACGACGACCGAGATGTCACCAGTGCGACGCAGGACCTCCACACCAGTCGAACCATGACTGCGCCGGACCAACAGGTCGGCCACTGCGTCGCCCACCCGCACGTTCTCCAGCCGGACCTCCGGCAGCCAGTCGGGCAGCGCCGGCGAGCGCAGGGTGAGCTCGTGCTGCGAGGCATCAGCCTCCAGGCCGAGAAGAGCAGAAACGAGGTGGAACAGCGAGCCCGCCGCCCAGGCTTGCGGTGAGCAGGCGACCGGATAGGGCACCGGAAAGGGTGAACGGGTCCGCTCGAAACCGCAGAAGAGCTCGGGCAAACGCGAGTCCCGGAAGTACATCGTCGCTTCTAGCATGGCCGCCACCACCTGGTCGGCTTCCTCCCGGAAGCCGTACCTGAGCAGGCCTGCCGCAGCTATCGCGTTGTCATGCGGCCAGACCGTCCCAAGGTGGTAGCCGATGGGATTGAAGCCGACCATGTCGGCCGACAGGGTGCGTATCCCCCAGCCACTCCAAAGGCCCGGTCCGAGCAGCGAATCGGCCACCCGTCGGGCATGGGCGGGCGAGGCCGTGCCGCACCAGAGCACGTGCCCGGCGTTGGAAGCTACGGCGTCGACGGCGCGCTTGTCGGCATCGAGCGCCATCGCGTAAGTGCCGGCGTCTTCCATCCAGTAGGCGCTGTCGATCCGTTCCGCCAGCTTGGCGGCGGCCACTCGCTGGCTCGCGGCGAGCCCGTCGTCGCCGCGCAGCGCGGCCAGCCTGGCCATCTCCAGCCGCGCTTTGTGGACATACGCCTGCACCTCGACCAGTGCCAGCGGACCGCGAGCCAGGGTCCCGTCACGCCATCGATTGGCGTCCGCCGAGTCCTTCCAGCCCTGGTTGTGGAGGCCCTGTGGGGAACGGCGCTGGTACTCGACGAAGCCATCGCCATCGATGTCCCCCCACTCGTCTATCCAGCGCAGCGCGGCCAGCGCGTTAGGCCACAGGCGGTCGATCGATCCGCGGTCACCCGACCAGCGCTCGTACTCGCCCAGCAGGATGAGCCACAGCGGGGTGGCATCGACCGACCCGAAATAAGGGGTGTGGGGGATCTCGCCCGCGGCCGCCAGCTCGCCGGTCCGCAGTTCGTGCAGGATGCGGCCCGGTTGCGCATCACGTCGATCGTCCATCGCAGTCGCCTGCAGCCGGGCCAGCACGGTCAACGTCTCATGGGCGATCTGCGGCCGGATGGGTAGCATCTGGAGGGCCGTGATGATCGAGTCGCGTCCGAACAGCGTGCTGAACCAGGGCACACCGGCGGCCACGTAGCGCTCACCCTCGGCCGGGCCGCTGTTGACCAGCAGGCGCAGATCGGACAGGG
>JACCYW010000114.1 GCA_013696275.1 Chloroflexota bacterium
GCCTGATGTGGTCGGTAGACTCGCTTGAGTGCAGTCGCGGGACCGATCGGCCAATCTGGGCCTTCTCGCTGCAGCCGGTATCAGCTGGCTGGTGGTGGTCTACTTCTTCACCAGCCGCTCGCCGGTCGGGCAGCCCCTGGTCCAGGCCGCCGGCGCGATCCTGCTTGGCGCGGCGGTCGCCCTGACCGCGACGCCACTGGCGTGGCTCGCTGTGTTCGCCGTGCATCGGGGCATCGCGTATCGCGGTGACTGGCTGCGCGCCATCCGTCGCTCGGTGCTGGCAGGGTGCGTGGTGATACTCATCGTGTCGTTGGTCGTGCTTGCCGCCGCCAGTCTGCCGCTCGTACTGTTCGTCGTCGCCCTGGCGGTCTTCGTCGAGCTCATCCTGTCCGCCCGAAGTTGATCGATGGACAGCGCGCCGAGTGCCCTGGCGGGCGGGGACGGTAGGATGGCTCCAGCGCTCCCTGCTGGACCGCCATCCGGAACCGGCGGTGCGTCGCGCGCGAGGTTCGCGCCATGGCCCTGGACTCTCCCGACTACGCCCGTGCCAACGGCTGGGACACTGCCTACCCGGAGTTCGTCGCACCTGACACGCCGACCTACGTCGGCACCTCCGTCGCGTTCGCGCGGCGGGACACGGTCACCTCGGCACAGGAGCTCGTCGACAGGAAGCCGGATGTGGCTATCGTCGGTGCCCCATTCGATGACGGCGTCAGTTACCGCTCCGGCGCCCGTTTCGGTCCGCGCGCCATCCGCCAGGCGACCTACACAAGGGGCGAGTACTCGCTCCAGCTGGACATCGGGCCGTTCGAGCACCTCGATGTCGTCGATGCCGGGGACGCCGACATCGTGCCGGCCTGGATCGACCGCGCGCACGCGATGATCTTCCGCAAGGTCCATCAAGTCTCATCGAGCGGCGCTATCCCCATCATCCTGGGCGGCGACCACTCCATCACCTGGCCAAGTGCCAGCGCGGTCGCCCAGGTACGTTCGCCGGGCACCATCGGTATGGTCCACTTCGATGCCCATGCCGACACCGCGGACGACGACTGGGGGGTCCTGTCAGGTCATGGCACGCCGATGCGAAGGCTCATCGAGTCGGGCGCTGTGAAGGGTCGCAACTTCGTGCAGGTCGGGCTCCGGGGATACTGGCCTTCAGCGGAGGTATTCGAGTGGATGCGCTCGCAGTCGATGCGTTGGCACCTGATGCGTGAGATAGAGGAGCGCGGCGCGGAAGCGGTCATCGATGACGCCATCTCCGAGGCTCTCGATGGAGCCGACGCCGTTTACCTGTCGCTGGACATCGACGTGCTCGATCCAGGCATGGCGCCCGGCACCGGCACGCCGGAGCCGGGTGGCTTGCTCACCCGGGAGCTGCTGCGCGCCATCCGGCGCATCGTCGGGTCGGTGCAGCTAGCCGGCATGGACATCGTCGAGGTCTCGCCGCCGTACGACCACGCCGAGGTGACCGCCATGGCTGCCCACCGGGCCGCCCTGGAGTGCATCAGCGCCCTCGCTGTCCGTAAGCGCGATGGGCACACCATCAGGTACGAGGCAGCACTCGACAGGCTGCGGCAAGCTGGCGTCACGGTATGACCCAGCGGGTCACCGACGGTCGCTTCGAGGGGCCACGGGCAGACGCCAAGCGCCGTATCGCGCAGATCATCGAGGCCCACCGGACCGAGATCCTAGATCTCTCCCATCGCATCCACGCTGATCCCGAGCCGGCATTCGCAGAGCGCCATGCCGCCACCTGGGTGGCCCAGGCGGTCGCCCGTCACGGCTTCGCGGTGGAGCATCCGGCAGGTCGGCTGGAGACAGCGGTGCGCGGCCGCCTGGCCGGCGGGCGCGGCCGGGAGGGCCCTCGGATCGGCATCCTCGCCGAGTACGACGCCTTGCCGGGACTGGGCCACGGCTGCGGCCACAACACGATGGCGGCGAGTGGCGTCGGGGCGGCCATCGCGCTGGCCGAGCTGGCTCCGGAGCTGGCTGGTGAGGTCGTCTTCCTGGGCACACCGGCGGAGGAGCGCGGGTCGGGCAAGCAATGGATGATCGACGACGGCCTCTTCCAAGGCATCGACGCAGCCTTGCTCTTCCACCCCAGCGACCGGACCCAGGCCGCTTGTTCGCTACTCGCCAGCGTCGACATAGAGGTCGCATTCAGCGGCCTCCAGGCGCACGCTGCGGCCGATCCATGGAAGGGCCGCAATGCCCTCGATGCTTTGATCATGCTGTTCACCTCGGTCGGGCTGTGGCGTCAACAACTGCGCCCCGATGCGCGCGTCCATGGCATCGTCACCGACGGCGGTACGGCCGCCAACATCATCCCCAGCCGTGCGGCAGGACGGTTCATGGTGCGTAGTCCGGACCAGGCCGAGTTCGAGCGGATGGAGGAGCGCTTCCGCGGCCTGGTCCAGGCAGCGGCGATGGCGGCCGACTGTGAGGGAGAGGCCGTATTCACGGGCGGCTCTTCCACGATGAAGGACAACACCGCCCTGCGCGCTGCCTTCCTGGCCAACATGGCGGCCTATGGCATCACCGACAACGATGTCCTGCCGGATAGCCTGGGCAGCTCTGACATGGGCAACGTGAGCCAGGTGCTACCGACCATCCACCCGATGCTCGCCATCTGCGATGAAGGGGTGGCCGGCCATTCCATCGAGTTCCGCGACGCGGCGGCGCTACCCCGAGCGGACGAGGTGACCCTGATCGCCGCGGCGCTGGTCGCCCAGACGGCGTTCGACCTGTACGCCGAGCCCCACCTGGTGCAAGACGCATGGCGTGAGTTCCGCGCCGGCTGAGAGGACCCCGAGGCGCCGCGGGCGAGGCAAGGCCGCGGTCGTTGGCCCGAGGGACGCGGTCGACGGCGAGTCGCTCGCTCGCTACTACGACCTCGATCTGGCCGACGATCCGGGTGATCTGCCGCTCTATCTCGCGTGGGCGCAACGGGTGACCGGTCCCATCCTGGAATTGGGCGCCGGCACCGGACGCTTGGCCGTGCCGTTGGCGATGGCTGGTCACGCGGTCACGGCGGTCGATGTCGATGGCCACATGCTGAAGCGGGCCAGGGATGGCTGGCGGCGCGAACGACCGCGCGGCCGGTCGAAGGATGGCCCGAGCGCGACGGGCAGCCTGACGCTGCTGCGGCGAGACATGCGAACGCTGCGGCTCGATGAGCGCTTCGGGCTCGTGATCCTGGCCCTTAACACGCTGCTGCAGCTGGGCGACGTGGCCAGCCAACGCCAGGCCATCGCGGTCATGGCCCGACACCTTCGCCCCGACGGGGTGGCCGTGTTGGATGTCTGGCTGCCAGCGGGCGGCGACCTTGCCATGTACGACGGTCGTCTGGGGCTGGAATGGATGCGGCAGGATCCGGAGACCGGCGACCAGGTGACCAAGTCGGTCAGCGCTCGTTACGACGCCGCGACGGCGACCACTTCCCTGGTCACCATCTTCGACGCCTGGTCATCGGCCGACCTGCTCGTGCGCCGCGTCGCGCGGACCGATGTCCTGCGGCTGATCTCGACCGATGAGTTGAGGGCGATGGTCGAGGCCAGCGGGATGATCGTGGAACGACTGGCGGGGGACCATCAGATGGGGCCATGGGGACCAGGAGTGGAGAGGGTGGTGCTGGTCGGCAGATTGGTATAGTCGGATGGTGGCCTCTCCCTCGTCACAGATACGCCTGTTGCTCGTGGAGGACGTATCGCAGGTAGCGCAGTACATCCGCAACCTGCTCAA
>JACCYW010000118.1 GCA_013696275.1 Chloroflexota bacterium
GGGGACCAGCTCGTCGGCAAGGTCGACGCCGCCGCCGACCGGAAGGCATCCGTCCTGCGGATCAAGGCCATACACGAGGATGTGGAGTTCACCCGGCCGATGACGACGGCCGTACAGGCCGAGCTCGAGGACCTCGCCTCCTGGCTTGGACTGGCCGCGGTGGAGCTGTCCCAACTCCCAGCCGACCGTTAGGGCCGCCGTGAACGGAGTCGTCGCTCAGAACGGCTCAATGGCGTTTCCGGGCAACCGCGACCATCTCGCGCGAGTCAGCCGTCAGCGGCGATGCATCCCACCCGCCGTGGACGCGCTCGAGGTCGAACGAATGAGTAGCCAGCAGCCGCTCCATCTCCAGCGGCCAGGTGTAGCGGAGCCGGCCGAACGAGCGACGCTCTTCCGTGACGTGCGTTCCATCGCCGATGCGCTCGATGAACAAGTAGTCCTGGACCTGCGTGACGGGGTCGTAACTCCAGATCACCGAGACGGTGATCGTCCGACCGGCCGCGTCTGTGATGGTGCTCCACGGCTGCTCGCCCTCACCCCGATCGAGGTTGGCCGCTGACGGGAACCTCGTGCCGAAGGCGAAGATCCCGCTCGGCGCCAAGTGGCGGCCGACCGAGCGAAGCAGTCCGTCCTGGTCGTCATTCGTCAGGAACTCCTGGAACGCGTTCCCGGTCATGGTGGCCATCCGAGACGCGGTCTCGGGCAGGTCGAGGTGCCGGCAGTCCTGCTGGTGAAACGCGATGCGCAGCCCCCGATCGCGCGCCTTCTCGCGCGCCAGCGCGAGCATCGGTTCGCTCAGATCCACACCGATGACCTCGAACCCCGCCTCCGCAAGCGGCAGCGTCGTCCGGCCGGTGCCGCAAGCGAGGTCGATGATCGGCCCGCCCATGCGCTCGGCCAGCGGCAGCAACATCGCAAGCTCATCGACGGTCGTGTTCTCGGCGTCGTAAAGCTCCGCATCGGTGTAGACGTTGACCTCAGGCGCCATCCGGGATCAGGCGCTCCGTGACTTCACGATCCGCGCGATGTGCTTGAGATGGCTGCCCTCATGGCGTGCCATCCAGTCGCCGTAGTACAGCGTGCTGTACTCGTAGAGCTTGCCGGGGACGGTCACCGTCGCGGTCCGGTCCCAGGCGTCCGGCGGCAGTGGCTCGAGCGGGTCGCGGTCCCGGATCCACGAGATCGCCACCGGCGGACCGCTATGCACTATTGGCCCTGGCCGATGGGCACAGTGCCGATGTCCCTGAGCGTGGCGGTGCTTCGCCGACCGCTGGCGAGGCACGCGGACGCTATGTGCGGCGCCTCGCCCGCACATAACGGTCCCGGGGTGGGCATCCCGGACGAAACCAGATGCCGGGCAAAGACCCACCGCTCGCTCAGCTATCGGCCGCTGGCCGCCGCGATCGGTGACTGGACGTGCGCGCTGCGGCGCGACGCCTCTCAAGAGTCCTTACCGTGCAGGCGCAGAGTATCCGACTCATCGCGGTGGAGGCCATCGGTGCCGACGTGCTTGTCGCTGATCTGGCGTCCTCACGGTTGAGCGAGGAGCGTCGCCTCCGGGGCGCCGAGCGCTCGCCGTGCGATCCGCGTGAGGGGCGCGTCATCGAAGCCGATCCTCATCGTTCGATGCTAGTCGTTGCTCGGATCCTGGCTGGCGACACGGGCATGATGCCGCCGTATCGGCCCGCCTCATTCGCGCGATCCTGCGGTCACACGGTGATGACGATCTTGCCTTGGGCGTGTCCTTCCTCCAGGTACCGAAGAGCCTCAGGGACCTCACTCAATTTGTACCGTCGATCTATCACGGGTGCGATCTTGCCGGCCTCGATGAGCTCCCTCAGGAACGCCACGTCTTCCTTCTTGAAGGGTTTCCACCACATCATGAGACCCATCTTCCTGCTCCCGACGATGGAGATCAGCGGGCCCAGGAATAGGGCGCCGAAGATGCGCGCCGTGGGACCTCCGACCATGACGTAGACGCCCCCGGGCTTCAACGCACGCCGGCACTGGAGGATCGAACGGTTCCCCGCGACATCGACGATCCAGTCATACCGCTGCCCGCTCCGGGTGTAGTCCTCCCGGGTGTAGTCGATGACGTGGTCCGCGCCGAGCTCGCGCACCATGTCCACCTTGCTGGTGCTGCAGACGCCGGTCACGTGTGCTCCGAAGGCCTTCGCGATCTGCACCGCGAACGGCCCCACGTTTCCCGACGCGCCGTTGACCAGCACCCTATCTCCCGGTCCGATCCCTCCTCCGCCCCGTAGGCCCTGCAGGGCCAGGATCGCCGCTTGAGGGATGGTGGCCGCTTCCTCGAAGGTCATGTTGGCCGGCTTGTGCGCCCAGGCCCGCTCCGGAGCGTAGCCGTACTCGGCGAACGCGCCATAGCCGAACTCGGTCAGATCCCCGAACACCTCGTCACCTGGCTGGAACTGCGTGACCGCCTTGCCCACCGCCTCGACCTGCCCGGCCACATCCAATCCCAGGCCACGATCCCGTGGCTTGCGCAGCCCGGTGC
>JACCYW010000152.1 GCA_013696275.1 Chloroflexota bacterium
CCCCCTGTCCCTGCGGACCTGGGAACGCATGGCGGCCGACGCCGGGTTCCAGGGAACGAGGCAGCTCGGGCGGGTCCCCAGTCGACACGGCGGCGCCATCTACTCGGCGCTCAGCTACCGCTGGTGACCATCGCATCTCCCGATGATGCTCACGATCCATCCACGATCGGACGGCAGGCTTGGGTCATCACGCATCCACACGAAGCCGGCATCGCGTCGGATATCCTGCCCCACGTCTTCGAGCGATTCGTGCGCTCGGCCGACTCCCACGGGTCCGGCCTGGGACTGGCCATCAGCCGCAACCTGGTGGAGGCGCACGGTGGCTCCATCTCGGCCCAGAGCATGCCCGGTGCTGGCACCACTATCACGGTCGACCTTCCCCTCACCCCGCCCTCGGACGACTGAGCGGAGTCGTCGCCTGCCTTCGTATCAGGGACGCGGAGTGCCCGGCACGGGGCTGCTCAGCACGTTCTGGGAGGCCTCAGTCACGATCGACTCGATGACCGGCGCAGCCAGGAGGATCAGGGCCGCCGCCACGGCGACGGCGACCGCGATGGCGATCGACAGAGCAGGTCGGACACTAGTCGCCCCTGACTGGAGAGCAGGCACGGCCGCCAGCGCGAGGACGAGGCCGTGCGGCCACAGGTTGGGCAGGCTCAGCATCGCCGCGATGCCCACCGTCCAGGCGCGGTCGGTTCGTGCCCCCCAGGTGACAAGAGCGGCCGCCATGATCAGGCGCACCGGAAGCGGCGGAGGGATGGCCAGCTCCGCTGGCTCGCCAGCGCTGGTCGCGACCGTGGCCCACCACGCCGGCCACAGGTGTGGAGCGACCACGAGCGAGACGCCGACCAGCATCGCCGTCGCTCCCAGTGCCAGCAGCAAAGAGCGCCACTCGCGGCGCGCGGCGAACCAGAGCAGGCCGATGCCCGGCGTCACCTTGGTGAGCAGCACGAAGGACCAAGCCGCGGGGTAGCGGAAGCCGAGGGCCACCGCTGCAGCCATGAGCAGGTGGATGTTGCCGTGGTAGAGCTCCAGCGCCACGAGTGGGAAGGCCATGAGCACCAAGGTCCACCTACCGCCGAGCCAGGCCAGGCAAGCGACGAGCACGGCCGTCCACAGCGTCAGGAATAGCCACCACGGCAGCAGACCGAAGACGCTGAAAGCAAGGCCGATGGGCGGGCTGTACCTGAACGCGCCCAGTTCGTAGAGGCTCTGCTGAGCCAATAGGTAGCGGGCGTCGAGGTCGGTGAACCAGTACGAGAAGGCGTCGTAGCCGAGTGACCGACCCCACAGCGGGAGCCCGATCAAGATCGCGACCGATAGTATCCAGCCGGCGAGGATGAGGCCGTCCCTGACAGCGCGGGCGCGGATCGCTGCGGGGTCGGAAGGCAGACGCAGCCACCCTGCACTAGCTTGGCCGATAGGACCTGCGAGGCTGCTCATGGTGAGGCCTTCGATCCTAGCCGCTGGTCCATCGCTACACTCCGGCCGGTGATGGCCGGGCCGCGGCTGGCGCCGATGAGCGTCAGCCAGATGCTGGAGACCACCGCCCGGCTGACGCGAAGGCACCTCCGGGTCCTGGTGGCGTTGGCCGCGCTCTTCCTGACGCCGGCCCTGCTGCTAGGGGCCATCACGGGCATCGCCCTGTTCGAAGCCCTGGCGCCCATCGTGCCGCCGGCGCCCGGCGAGCCGGTGACCCTCACCGACGCTCAGCTCGCGACCATCCTGCGCACGTTCGCCATCGGCTTGGCGGTCTCCCTGCTGACCAGTCTGGCCGGGGCGATCATGGCCGTCGCGGCCAGCCACGTGGTCGACGGTGACTATCGTGGGGCCCGGGTCACGGTCAGGCAGGCGGCTGGGCACGCTATCAGGCGCGCCTTGGCCGTCCTCGTGGCCACGATCGGGGACCTTGCCGCCATCATCGCCATCGCCGCGGCTGGTGTGCTCGCTGCGGTGTCGCTGGCGGCCTTTGCCGGTGACCCGTCGGCGGGCGGTCCGGGCGCATTCCTGGCCCTCATCGTGGTCGTGGTCACGGTCCTCGTCGCGCTGACGGTGGCCGTCCGCTGGACGCTGGCGATGCCTGTGCTGGCGGTCGAGCAGGTGGGTCCGATCAAGGCGCTGGCTCGCAGTTGGCGGCTCACCGGATCGGCCATCTGGCGGTCTTTTGGGCTGCTCCTGCTCGTCTCACTCGCGGTCGGGGTGCTGGGCGCCCTGGTGACGGAGATCCTTGGGCTGACGCTGGCCGACCTGCCGTTCGGTGCGGCGAGCTCCGCGGCCATCGTGATCCGGATCGCGGTCGGTTCGGTCGTGGCCATCGTGACGGCCCCGATCGTGCCCGTCGCGCTGACGGTCCTCTACTTCGACATGCGCGTGCGACGAGAGGGACTCCAGTCAGGGACGGTGACTGGCAGCGAGTCGAGCACGGAGGGCCCGCCCGCCTAGGGCAGGAGCAGCTCCAACCACTCGTCAAGGGGGGTCAGCGGCGCAGCCGGCTCTGGATCGCTGCCGAGGGGCACGATGGACGGCAACACCGTCCCAGCGTCAAGCGCGAACGACCGCTCGCCTGGATCGCCCATCCCGAACGCACGTGCCTGGAGGAGCAAGAAGGCATCCGTCTGGATGAGCGCGATCTCCTCGCGGCCGGCCGCCAGCTCAGCCTCCAGCGCTTGATTCGCTGCCCGCACCTCGGCCGCCTCGTGCTGGGCGGCATCGACCTGGACCAGAGCACCTCCGAAAGTGACCGCCAGCCACCCTGCCACCAGCACTCCGACCACGCCCGCGATGCCGCGCCGAGAAGGGGCCAGGGCCCATCGCGCACCCTTGCTTGAGGCTCCAGGGGACCGGTCGATCACCACGGGATCCTAGTGGTGGGTAGATGCCATGTCAAACCAGCCGCCCGCCTGGCAGACCCCGCAGGAGCTTGGCACTAACGACAACGGCTGCTACGCTCCGCTCGCTCAAACAGAACGGATGTTTTCTTTGTCGTGGGAGGTCGATGGCCATGCGCATCTACGAACCGATGGATACCCTGGCAGCGCTCGATCGGTTCCTGGCGGATCCGGGCATCGCCGCTAGCGTCACCGCTCGGCGCGTCATCCCTGCCCGACCGGCGGACCTGGTGCCGATACCGGGATGGCTGCACCCATCCCTCCACACCGCTCTCCGGACGCGCGGGCTGAGTGGCCTGTACCGGCATCAAGCGGAAGCCATGGATGCGTTGCGCCAGGGCGAGGATGTCGCCATCGTCACGCCCACCGCTTCGGGCAAGTCGCTGTGCTACGACCTGCCCGTCCTTCAGTCGGTCCTGGACGATCCATCGTCTCGAGCCCTGTACCTGTTCCCGACCAAGGCACTCAGCCAGGACCAGTTGGCGGGCCTGCGCGAGCTGGCCGGGTCGGCTGGTATGGAGCTTTCCGCGGCCGTCTACGACGGTGACACCCCAGCACCCATCCGCAGCGTCATCCGCTCGGCCGGTCAGGTCGTGGTCACCAACCCGGACATGCTCCACTCGGCCATCCTGCCCCACCACACCAAGTGGTTCCAGCTCTTCGAGCAACTGCGCTACGTCGTGGTGGACGAGGCTCATACCTATCGCGGGGTGTTCGGGAGTCATGTCGCGGATGTGCTGCGCCGGTTGGCCCGCATCTGCGCCCACTACGGCGCCAGGCCGCGGATGGTCGTCTGTTCGGCGACGGTCGGTAACCCCAGGCAGCTGGCCGAGACCTTGACCGGGCGGCAGGTCCGTGTCATCGACCGCAACGGCGCGCCACAGGGGGAGCGCCACGTCGTGGTCCTGCGGCCACCCATCAGCGACCCGCGTACCGGCGCCCGCAGTGGGGCCGGTGGACTGGCCAAGCGAGCTGCCCTCTCTTTCTTGCGCGCTGGCCGTCAGACCATCGTCTTCGGCCGCTCGCGGGTGGCCGTGGAGTTGCTGCTCACCGGCCTGCGCGAAGCACTGCGTGAAGGGCGCGGTCCGCTGGGCCGGATCCGCGGCTACCGTGGCGGCTATCTGCCCCTCGAGCGGCGAGCGATAGAGGCCGGACTTCGCAGTGGACAGGTCCTCGGCGTCGTGAGCACCAACGCGCTGGAGCTCGGCATCGACATCGGTCGCCTGGATGCTGCTGTGCTGGCCGGCTACCCGGGCAGCATCGCTGCCACGTGGCAGCAGATCGGTCGGGCAGGTAGGCGGCGCGATGTCTCGGTCGCTGTATTGGTGGCGGGGGCGGGTGCGGTCGATCAGTACGTCGCCGCCCATCCCGACTACCTGTTCGAGTCAAGCCCGGAAGAGGCGCGCCTTGACCCCGACAATCTGCACGTCCTGCTGGCGCACCTGCGGGCGGCCACCTTCGAGCTTCCGTTCGACCCTGGTGAGCGCTTCGGGCCTGATCCGGCGGATGACCTGCTTGCCTTTCTGGCCGAGGAAGGGCACGTCCGCCAGGCCGAGGACGGGCGCTGGTATTGGGCCAGCGAGAACTTCCCTGCTTCGGAGATCTCGCTCCGTGCGGCCTCGCCCGAGAACGTGGTCATCATCGATACAGGAGGCGCCCGACCGCGGGTCATCGGCGAGGTGGATCTGTTCTCGGCGCCCACCCTGGTCCACCAGAACGCGATCTATCTGCACGAGTCGCGCCAGTTCCACGTCGATCGACTGGAATGGGCGGAGCGCAAGGCCTATGTGCATCCGGTCGACGTCGAGCACTACACGCAGGCCCAGCTGGCGGTCACGCTCAAGCCACTCGAGACCTTTGCGGAAGCGCCGCTCGCGGCCGGCGCCCGTGTGCACGGCGAGGTGATGGTCAGCACTCTCGCCACCATCTACAAGAAGCTGCGCCTGGAAACGCACGAGAACCTGGGTTGGGGCCGGATCCATCTACCCGAGACGGAGCTGCACACCACGGCTCATTGGCTGGCTGTCGATCCGGCGGCGCTGATGGGCTGGACGCGGGCAGAGCTGGACGCCGCACTCGTCGGTGCCGGGCGCGCCCTCCAGACGGTCGGCAGCGTGCTGTTGATGAGCGATCCCAGAGACCTCGGGATGGTCGCTCAGATCCGCTCGCCGCACGCCGAGCGGCCGGTCATCTATCTGTACGAAACGGTGCCTGGCGGTGTCGGCCTGGCGCCTCGACTGTTCGAACGCCACGCCGAGCTGGTGGGTGGCGCCCGCGAGCTGGTCGGCGCCTGCCCATGCGACAGCGGCTGTCCAGCCTGTACCGGGCCGCGGGACGAGAGGGGCGGTGACAGCAAGCGGTCGGCAGAGCGGCTACTAGGGCTGCTCGAGCGGGAACCAGCAGAGAGGAGTCCGGCACAGGCCGCGTGACAGGCTAGCTGGCGCAGGCACGCACGAAGGTCCCCGATGATGGACCCCTCGACGGCCGTGACCGTTCCACTGCTGGCGCTACGGGCGCGACGCATCGATCGGCTACGCGACTCCGGCGGCATCGGCAAGCACCACCCGCCGGCCATCGCGACGACGAGACCGGCAGACACTGCCGCTGCGCTGGGTGGTGCGTTGTTGCCTGGCAGCGGCGGTCGGGTGGTGGTGATAGATGCCTCCGGCCCGCTGCCGTTGCCGCGTGACGCCCTTGTCCGGCTGCCCGATCCGATCGAGCCCGGCCGGCCGCTCGTGTGCCTGGACACCGAGACGACGGGGCTGGGCACTTCCGCCGGCACCCTCCCCTTTCTCATCGGGCTCGGTGTCTGGGATGGCGACAGGTTCTCGGTCCGCCAGTTGCTGCTGCCCGATCATGCCGCTGAGCCGGAGTTCCTGGCCGCGGTCCGGGACGCCATCCCGCCAGATGCGTGGCTCGTCACCTACAACGGTCGCTCGTTCGATTGGCCGCTCATGGTGGCGCGCTTCCGCCTCCACCATCACCCGCCGCCAGCGCACGCCGGGCATCTCGATCTGCTGCCACTGGCACGCCAACTCTGGCGACACCGTCTGCCCGATGCCCGTCTCTGCTCGGTGGAGGCGGGCGTCTGTGGCGTGGTACGCGAGGCTGACCTGCCTGGCGCGCTGATCCCGGAGCGTTACTTCGCTTACCTGCGCCACGGGCGAGCTGAGTCGCTGTTGGAGGTGGTGCGGCACAACCGCCAGGACGTGGCCTCACTGGCACGGCTCCTGCTGGCCCTGTCGCGCTGCCTGGACCCGCAGGCCTGGCCAGCGGAGGTACACCCGGGCGATCTCCATGGGTTGGGCCGTGCCTATGTCCGGCGGCGCCGCTACACGGAGGCCCTGACTTGCTTCGAGGCAGCCCTGGCGACTGCCTTGCCTCCGTCTTTCCTGCCGACGCAGGAGGCCGATCCCTGGCAGGTGCCGCTATCCCAGCGAGCCGCCGTCGATCGAGCGCGGACCCTGGCACGCATGGGCCGTCACGATGAAGCTGCGCGAGTCTGGGCAGAGATAGCCTCGCAAGGTGACCGGCTGGCGGCCCTCGCGTGGATCCAGGTGGCGAAGCGGCGTGAGCATCACGATGGTGATCCCACGTCAGCCCTTGCCGCGGCCGGTCGGGCAGCGGAGCTGGCCCTTCGCGGCCGTGCGGCGGGCAACCCGGTCCCGTGGGTCGAGCGCGATCTCTATCGGCGGCTGCCTCGTCTGCGGGCAGCGGCTGCGCGAGGCGTCAGGGCAGCGGCTGGGCGAGCTCTGCCAGGCGTTGCCTGATGGCGCTGCGGTCGATCGGTGTGCGCTCGACGGTGAGTGCCGCCAGCAGCGATGCCAGGTGGAGCGCGCGCATGTCCCAGGGATCCGCTTTGGGGCACGACAGGCGGCCGACCATCCAGCCGCAGATGAAGGCGTCGCCGGCGCCGGTCCGGTCGACGCGGACCCGGTCGGGCACGATCGGGATGGTCCGCAGCTTGATCCTTCCATCGTGGCGCCGAACGTGGAGCCCGCCGCGTTCACCGTGCTTCACGACGAGTTCCTGCCTATCTCGTGCCACCAGGTCGGCCAGGACCAGGGCCCCGCCGCGGGCGTCCTCCTCGCTCATGGTCGTCATGTCCGCGCGTAGCACCAAGGGGCCGCTGGCAAGCGGTCTCGGGCGCACCAGCTCTCCCGGTCGCAGCTCGCGCACCAGTCCTTGAAGGTCGAGCGCCACCAGACCGTCCGCCGGCA
>JACCYW010000158.1 GCA_013696275.1 Chloroflexota bacterium
CGTCTCCTGTGCTTTGCGGGCCAGACTAGGCTCAACTCCTGTCAGCCGCCGCGATCCGGCCGCCTGAGACCAATCTTGGCCTGTTGCCTCCAGGTTGACCGCGTCAGAAGCGAGCGCGGATCGAACGGAAGGTCACTTCCGGACGTACACCCCTGCGATGCAGCCTTCGGAGGGGCTTTGATATCCGAGTCATACGCAGTCCGTTACCGCCGGAGCCCGGTCAGGAGGATGCCTCGCTCAGGAGCGAGCCTGGCATCCGGGCCGCATACAACGCCCACGGCGGTGAACTGTACGGGCACGCGCTGGCACGACTGGGCGACACGTCGCTCGCTGAGGAGGACGGCGGTACTTTCATCGGGATCCCGGGCCGCCTGGTCTGCAACCTGAACGCCGCCGTCCTTCGCCCGAGCGTGACTCGGCTGCTCATCAAGGACAGCGGGGGAGCGGAGATCCTGTCGGCTGACCTGGCGTCCTGATCGGCGTCGCGCACGGCATGGTCGGCCATCGCGCACGGCGTGGTCGCATCGGAGCCGGATAACGAAGGAGGCCCGCCTTGCAGAGACGGGCCTCCAGTGGAGTCACGGCCGCAGTCGCGGCCCGATGGCTACCTCAGGATGAGGAAGGCATCCAGATCCACCCGCGGCCGGCCGGCCGTGGCCAACACCTCGAGCTGGATCGTGTGCTGAGCACTCTTCACCCAGTCCTGCTGGTACACGATGCGGCGCGGGCGCAAGTTGCTGGCCCGGAGGTCGATAGTGGTGATGGCCTGCCCATCGACTGAGATGCGGGCCTGGCCCCGGTCAGACCCGACAGGGGCGACCACGGCGATCGACCGACCGGTGAAGGTCAGCGACGCCCGTGCGCCCGCCTGAGTCGAATAGTGCGAGTCGCCGCGCGAGGCGGTCCGATCGCCACTCCGGTTCCAGGCGCCCGTGAACACGGCCTTCGGCGACTGGAGCCGCCGGGAGGCGACTTCCGGACCCGCCGTGAACTCGCTCCAATTGCCGGCCCCGTCCTGGGCCCGGACGCGGAAACGATGGTCATGGCCAGCACCGATGCCAGCCTGGAGATGGGTCACCGACCGCCGGGTCATGGCCAGGTCGGTCCACGATCCACCGTCGGTGCTTCGCTGGACCTGGTAGCGGGCGATGCCGCTGTCGTCCTGCGCCGCCGACCAATCCACCCTCAGGACCCTGTCGCCCAAGGAGACCGAGTCACGCAGCCTGGTGTCGACACCGGTCGTCAGCCGAGGCGGCTGCACATCACCATCGGCGGGCGGTGGCGTGGTCCATACGAACCTCACGTTGGGCCGGTAGTACAGCTCCTGGATCTGTTGACGATCCATGCCCTGATTGGCACAGCGCCAAGCGCTCTTCGCGTAGAGCTTCCAGCCATCAGCGTCGTCGCCGCAGCCGACATCGGCGCCGGCACGATATCCGGTCAAGAAGAACCGGTCGTTCTTGCGCAGCGTCAGACCCCAGGTCTCAGCCACAGCCTTCAGTTGCTTCTCACTTACATCAGCCGTCTCAGGCTCGAAGAGCTGGTCGTTGGTGTTGTCGACGACGTCATAGCAGACGCCGGATGCGGTCTCGTACCATGGCCGATGGTGGCCCTGGAGGGTGTAGTACCAGGCGTACTGCTTGACGGCCACTGCGCCGGCCTCGATGACGGCACGAGGTAGATAGGTGGGCCACTCGCCGGATGCCATGACGATGCCCACGTACTGACGGAAATCGACCACATCGACGCGGTGCTTACCGGTGCGGTAGACGCGGATGGTGTCGGGCGCCTCCTGTCGGCTATCCCATCCGGTACACGATGCGGCGCTGACCGGCGATGGAGCTACGGTGAAAGGGACCACGACCGCGACCAGCGCCGCGATCACCAGATGTGACACGAGTCGTGTCAGGGGTCGCCGGGGCGACGTGATTGACTGTCGGGAAAACAACAACGATCCTGCCTCCTCACTGCCGGAACGTCACGCTGGGGCGCGGACGACGGAGTGCATTCATGCCACCCATACGGCTGGTGCTGACGAGTGGCAGAGCAGGAAGGTGTCCACGGAGACACCTACCACGCGACCACATGGTCACGCTTGACGCGGAGGGATCCCCGACAAGTGCCGACGGATCCCATAGCCCTGCCGCTGGGGCGGCGGTCTTCTGATTGGTGACCTCTGCTCAGGTCCTATGCGGAGGGTACCAGTCCAGTGCAAGTGGCCTTGTCTCTCAGCCGGCTCAAACCTTGCCGTTTGCTCGCATGAACCGGCCGCCGCCACATCGCCTACCGTCTCGCTTTGCCGTCTGGGCTACCGGGCAGCGATAGCATGAACCTCGGCGTGCTGCCATCCACCAGACCAATGGGAGGGACCGTCATCGTGTCGAATGCGGCCCTGGACAGGTGGCTTGCCATCCTCATCGCGGCGCTGCTGGCGACCGGCTTCGCCACCTGGCGTGCTGGCTCGTCGGACACGGCCTGGGTCTATGTGCTCCATGGGATCCTGGCTGGGGGTCTCCTGGCAGCGTCGGCGCTCAAGGTCAAGCGAAGCCTTCCGCGCGCCACCCGCGGGCGTCGGTGGGGTCGACTGTTGGTCGCCCTGCCCTTGATCGGCCTGTGCTTCCTGTCGCTTGGCGCCGGCTTTGTGTGGGTCGCCGGCGGTCGACTGGTCGACCTGGGGCCCTGGACACTCCTTGGCTGGCACAGCATCCTGGCGCTGGCCCTGCTGCCCCTGCTGGTGGTGCATCTGGCGCCGCGGCGATGGCGCGTCCTCAAGGTGGCCGGTACGCGGTCCGGTCGACCGATCAGCCGTCGTGCCCTGCTTGGCACTGGTGGCCTGGCCGTCGCGGGGCTGGCGGTCTGGGGGCTCGCAGGCGTTGCCGACCTGATCGGGCGTCAGCCGCGCCGGTTCACCGGGTCACGCTGGCTACCCGCCGGCGGCGTCCCCATTCCGACCACGTTCTTCGGGGAGGGGACACCGACCATCGACCCGGCGAGCTGGCGCCTCCTGGTCAAGGGGGCGGTGGAACGAGAGCTTGAGCTGTCACTCGACGAGCTCGGCGCTCTTGGCGGGACCGAGTTGACGGCCGTGCTCGACTGCACCGGCGGATGGGCCATGGAGTCGACCTGGTCCGGCGTCCCTATGTCAGCCTTGCTCGATGCAGCCGGCGTGAAAGAAGGGGCTCAGCGTGTCGACGTGCGCTCCGTAACGGGTTGGGCGGCCGGGTTG
>JACCYW010000207.1 GCA_013696275.1 Chloroflexota bacterium
GCTCTCGGCGGGCATGCCCTACAACGCGAACAAGGCTGCCGAGCATGGGCGCCTCGCCGGCCGGACGCCACCTGAAGGCGTCACGGTCGAGCCAACCTCACCGGCAGCGACTGCCAGCACGGTCAGCGAATCGACCGCCTCGGACAAGGTCGGCGCGGGGCAGCCCGTCCACGGCACCAACCCCGCCAATGCCTCGCTCGATCGCGTACGGGTCGATTCGGGCGGACAGACGTTGACGACCGCTCAGGGCACACCGATATCCGATAACCAGAACTCGCTCAAGGCGGGCCTGCGCGGACCCACGTTGCTGGAGGACTTCATCCTCCGCGACAAGATCACCCACTTCGATCACGAGCGCATCCCCGAGCGGGTCGTCCATGCGCGTGGCTCCGCGGCGCATGGCTATTTCGAGTGTTATGAAGCATTGACCGACTACACCCGGGCGGCCCCCTTCGCCCAGGCCGGCAAGCGCACCCCGGTCTTCGTGCGCTTCTCCACGGTCGCCGGTGAGCGCGGCTCGACCGATCTCGCCCGCGACGTACGCGGCTTCGCCGTCAAGTTCTACACCGACGAAGGCAACTGGGATCTGGTCGGCAACAACATCCCCGTGTTCTTCATCCAGGACGCCATGAAGTTCCCTGATGTGGTGCACGCGGTGAAGCCCGAACCGCACCATGCCATGCCCCAGGCGGCCAGCGCCCATGACACCTTCTGGGACTTCGCCTCGCTGATGCCGGAGATCAGCCACATGCTGATGTGGGTGATGTCCGATCGGGCCATCCCGCGCAGCTACCGGATGATGCAGGGATTCGGCGTCAACACCTTCCGACTGGTGGATGCGCGGGGCGAGTCCGTCTTCGTGAAGTTCCACTGGCAGCCCCTCGCCGGCACGCATTCCCTGGTCTGGGACGAGGCCGTCAAGCTGAGCGGTGCCGACTCGGACTTCCATCGCCGCGACCTGTGGGAGGCCATAGAAGCGGGTGCCTTTCCCGAGTGGGAGATGCAGCTACAGATCTTCACCGAGGAGCAGGCTGAAGGCTTCAGCTTCGACGTGCTCGACGCGACCAAGCTCATCCCCGAGGAACTGGTGCCCTTGCGTCCGGTCGGGCGCATGGTCCTGGACCGCAACCCGGACAACTTCTTCGCCGAGACCGAACAGGTGGCGTTCTGCACGCAGCACATCGTGCCCGGCATCGACTTCAGCAACGATCCCCTCCTCCAGGGCCGCAACTTCTCATACCACGACACGCAGTTGACACGATTGGGCGGCCCGAACTTCCACGAGATCCCCATCAATGCGCCCATCGCCCAGGTCCATAACAACCAGCGTGATGGACTGCACCGACAGGCCATCCCCCGAGGACGCGTCGCCTACGAGCCGAACTCGCTGGGCGGCGGTTGCCCATTCCAGGCCGGGACACATGGCTTCATGTCATTTCCGGAGCCATTGCACGAGGACAAGCTGCGCGCCAAGCCGGAGAAGTTCGCCGACCACTACACCCAGGCCAGGCTCTTCTGGAACAGCCAGTCGGCGGTGGAGCGATCCCATATCGTGGCCGCATTCCGATTCGAGCTGACCCGCGTGCAGACCAACGCGGTGCGCGAACGCATGCTCTCCATGCTCGCGAATATCGATCAAGAGCTTGTCAGCCGGATCGCCGATGGGCTGGGCATGCCGGTACCAGCCGCGATGCCCAGGGCGCTCGAGCATCCGACCCTGCCTGAGGTCGAAGCCTCACCGGCGCTGTCGCTGCTGGCACGGCCGGGGGATGGCAGCATCCGCACCCGACGGGTCGCGGTCGTCGTGGCCGACGGTGTCGCGAGCGAGTCCCTTGTCGCTCTCTATGGTGCCCTGGCCGAAGCCGGCGCGACGCCACGTTTCGTGGGCCAGCGACTAGGCGTCGTCCAGGCAGCCGGTGCCGAGATCAGTGTCGAGGTCTCTATGGAGGCGGCACCGGCCGTACTGTTCGATGGTCTGGCGCTGCCCGACGGCCAGGATCTGGCATCACTGGCCGCTGACGCCCATCTGATGGACTTCATCAAGGACCAATACCGGCACTGCAAGCCGATCCTGGCCCTTGGTGCGTCCTCTGAGCTGCTGCGCTCGGCGGGTGTGCCGCTCGAACTGCCGTCCGGTAAGGCCGACCCAGGGCTGGTGCTCGGTTCGTCCGAAGCCGGCGATGGAGCGATAGAGACCTTCATGTCGGCCCTTGCGCGGCATCGCCATTTCGAGCGCGAGACCGACCCGCCCATGGTCTAGGGCGGCGGCGCCGTCGCCGGCAGGATCACGGACCGCCGTGGCCTGGGACCTCGAGTCCTGGCTGCCCGATCGGCAGCGATGGTTCATGGCGTGACCCATCCCACCGAGATCCTGGCTTCGTGGCCCGGTAGACCCCCTTACGGCCCCCGGGTAAGGCCGTATCCCGGTC
>JACCYW010000215.1 GCA_013696275.1 Chloroflexota bacterium
ACGGCGCCGGTCGCCACCGCATGTGCCACCCGATGCGAGATGACGCGCGTCTTGCCCGTCCCGGCGCCGGCGAGGATGGCGACCGGTCCGGTCGTCGCCACGACTGCCTCGCGCTGTGCTCCGTTCAGGCCGTCCAGGACATCTCGCAAATGTAGCAGCGCCCTCCCAGCGCGGATGCTACCGGGCCGGGCTTGCTTGCCGCTTATCCCTCGACGGACGCGCGTATCATGTCTGATCACGCACCCGGCCCGGACGCCGCAGGCCCCAGCAGCGGCCCGGGTCCTCGCAGGGAGGTCCCGATGCGAAGACTTGTGAGTGTGCCGCTGGTCATAGCGGCGATATTGGCGCTCGCGCTTCCCGTCGCCGCGCAAACGCCCAGTGGCGATGGAGACGACCGCGTCAGCGTCGGCACCTACGTCCGTCACGACGGCGGCAGCGATACCGGGATCACGCACTGCAGCAATGGCGCGACCGACCCGGCGGCCGACGACGATCAGACAGACGCGGATGTCGACTCGAACGACGGCGGCAGCCGTCGCCAGGGCAATGAGCCGTACTCGGTCGTCGATCCCACCGATCCGGACACCGTGGTCGCGGGCTGGAACGACTATTGCCTGACCGACCTCGGTGCCGGCTGGCAGGGCTTCGGCTTCTCGCGCGACGGCGGCGAGACCTGGACGAGTTCTCTGGTCCCGGGTTACCCGCAAGACACCTCCGCAGAAGGCCAGGCGTCGCCGCTCTACGGCGACCACACGGACGCTGGAGACCCGATCGCTGCGTTCGACAGCAGCGGCAACCTGTTCGTGGGCGGCATCTCGTTCAACCGCGCCGGTGCCATCCTCGGCGATGTCTATGTCGCCACCTACGGCGCCGCGGATCAGCCGAACGGATACCCGGTCGACTATCTGCGGACCCGGGTAGTCGGGCGCGGGACACCCTCGCGCAACTTCCAGGGCATCTTCCAGGACAAGCCGATGCTGGAGGTCGATCGCACCGGCGGCGATAACGATGGCAATGTGTATGTCTGCTGGTCGCGCTTCACCGGTTTCGGCCAGAACAAGATCTTCTTCAGCCGCTCGACCGATAGCGGACTGACCTTCTCGCGACCGTTCCAGTTGACGACCCACGGCTCCGTCGGCTCGGTGCAGGGCTGCGACATCGCTATCGAGTCGGACGGCGACGTCTATGTCACCTTCCGCACTTTCGACGATCCCGGGGCCCGCACTGCGAACGCCCTCGCTTTCACCCGCTCTACCGACGGGGGCGCCAGCTTCTCGCGGGCGCGCGCCATCCGGATGATCGACACCTACAACCCGTTCGATGGGACCCGGAACTGCGGCGACGGAGCCCTTCACTGCCCCAGCGACTTCGTCTTCCACCGGGTGCCACTCGAGCCGCGTTCGAGCGCGGACCAGACGGGCGCACTCGCGGGTGTGTACCTCGTCTACAACGCGGTTCGACCCGACAGCCTTGAGGCGAGCACGAGCTCTTACTCGTCTGCGTCCGGTGGTCTGGTCGGGCAGTCGCAGATCTACATGATCGGGACGACCGACGATGGACAGACATGGAGCGATCCGGTCGAAGTCGGACCGAACCCTGTCGGTCACCAGTTCTTCCCGGATATCGACGCTCTGGCTGGTCGGCTCGCGGTGGTGTGGCAGGACAGCCGCAGCGACCCCGCCTATTCCGTGCAGCGACCGATGGGCAACACTCGCGATGCCGAAGGCCGCGCGATCTCGTCAGGCGAGGACATAGTCAACACCTTCGTCGCCATCTCGGACGATGGCGAGATATTCGCCGCGGAGCTCCAGGTCTCGTCTCAGGGACATCAGTCCCAGTACGAGATGTTCGGGAGCCGCGACACGCCATTCCATGGCGACTACAACTGGATCTCACTCGCCGAGCGCGCTGACGGCTCGATCTCAGGCTACATGAGCTGGACCGACAACCGCGACGTGCTCCCCGGCGAAGACCCGCGAGAGACCGAGGCGGAAGACGGCTTCGTCGACGGTTTCGATGTACAGCAGTGTCGCATCGACCTCGCGGAAGGAGACCTCAGCGGCGGACCGCTCGCTCGGCGCGATGCGCCGTACAGCGGCGATAACTGCGCCAATGATGGCGGACTCGATCAGAACATCTACGGCATCTCGGTCGTGATCGACTGATAGCGTCCCGCAGCTCGACGGCCCGGTGCTTATGCATCGGGCCGTTGGTGTGCCCGGCCAGGCCCGGTGCCGGTTTAGCCTCGACCGGACTGTGAGCGATATGGATCCCCGTAACTGAAGGGGACGCGGGAATAGCGGATCCTTTTCGGCCGCCCGAAGTGCGCAAGCCGCGAGCCGCTGGTCCATGCTTCGACCTTCGCGGTACCAGCATCATCAGTACCGCACGGCCTTGAGCGGATCGCTCAGCGGATGTCCCTCGTTTCCGACCGCCGCAGCAGGAGGGCCGGCCTCTTGAGCGGGCCGGCACTGATAGTGCTGGTGCGCCTGATCCTGCGCGGCCTCACCGGTCTGGCCGACGCTCGTCGGTGCGGACTGGCACTGATAGTGCTGGTGCGCCTGACGCGCTGCGCCTGACCCGACGTCGACAGACGCGGCATCATGCGCCCATGACGGTAGAGGATCAGAACTCCAGCCACAGCACCGACCAGACCGCCACCAAGCCGACCGCCACCAAGCCTTCCACGTCGTCCCTGTCTGGCCCGGTCTCCCTCCTGACGTGTACCCAGTGCGGGACGAAGAATCGGATCCGCCCCAGCCCCAAAGGCGTGC
>JACCYW010000240.1 GCA_013696275.1 Chloroflexota bacterium
TTCACGCAGCACTACGACACGGACGCCCTGGACGCGTCGCTGCTGCTCATGCCGCTGGTCCGCTTCCTGCCGTCCGACGACGAACGGATCCACGCCACCGTCATGGCCATCGCCCAGGAGCTGACCCGGGATGGGCTGGTCCTGCGCTACATCGTGGACAAGACCGATGATGGGCTCTCCGGCGAAGAAGGTACGTTCACCATCTGTTCCTTCTGGCTCGTTTCAGCCTTGGTCGAGATCGGACATCTCCGTCGCGCCAGGAGGCTGTGCGAGCGCTTGTTGTCACTCGCCAGCCCACTCCAGCTGTTCGGCGAACAGATCGAGCCGGAGACGGGCCGACATCTGGGCAACTTCCCGCAAGCCTTCACGCACCTGGCTCTCATCAACGCGGTGATGCACATCATCCAGGCAGAAAAGGAGGAGAAGCGCGGGGCTCCGCTGGCAGCCACGACGCAGGCCGTCGAACCTGCTGGCTGACGGGTCCCGACGCCGCTATGGCAAGAAGGAAAGCGCCGCCCCGGGCAGCCACCGATCGGCCGCTCAGCCGGAACGGGCGGACACGGGCGAGCCTTCGCGCAGATCCTCTTCGATGGCCCGGAGCTTGTCCGCCACAGCGCCCAGGTCGGCCAGCGAGTGCTGTGACGCCACGGAGCCTTGTTCCGCGATGAGCTCCTCCGTCAGCCTCGCCGATATCCCGGCGCCACCGCTCGATGGACTCCAGTCGTTCCGCCGTCACCCCCTCATCGGTCGAGCGTTTCAAGGTCCACTGCGCGAACAGGTATTCGCACATCAGGCCGTGCTCGAGTTCGGCCGCCTGCATGAGCAGGAAGACCAGTTGCTCGCGACTCTCGATGCGCAGGCTCGGGGCGCCGTCGTCGGGCGGTGCGGCGCCGCCGGGCCGGGGGTCGTGACGCATGTCATCGGCCGCCCAGTATCACCCAGCGGGGGCCGGCCTAACCTGGGCTGGGCGTGACCGACTTGTCCGATCGGCGCCGGCGCTCGGCGCGCAGAAGGGCACTGATGCCCGATGCTCCCAGCGGCTTGCCGTACAGGTAGCCCTGGGCGAACTCGCAGCCCAGGCTGCGCAGTCGAGCCAGCTGCTCGCGCGTCTCGACACCTTCGGCGACAGTGGTCAGCCCGAGCCCGCGAGCCAGGACCACCATCGCTCGCATCGATGCGTCGCCGGGCGCGGTGCCCAGGGCGGCCACCATGCTGGGGTGGATCTTGATGGCGTCGAGCGGGAGGCGGCGCAGCCGCTGCTCTAGGTCGGGGCCGGCGATGCAGTCGTCCAGGCTCGTCCGCACCTGTGCCTCGCGCAGGGCTCTGAGAGCGTCGATAGCCGTCCGCGAGTCAGCGGCCACGGCGTCCTCCTGGAATTCCACGGTCAGTGATTCGGCGGCCATCGCCTTCTCGCCCAGGAGGGCCAGCACATGTTCCACAAGGTGCGGCCGACGAAGCTCGGCCGCCGACATGTTGATGCTCAGACTCAATCCAAGAAGGCTCGGGTCGGACGTCTGCCACACGCTGGCACGGGCCGTCGCCTCACCCAGCACCCACATGCCGATCCGTTCGACGAGGTCGCTTTCTTCCGCGATGGGCAGGAAGTCGGCTGGTCGCACCAGACCTCGGCTCGGGTGGCGCCAGCGGACGAGGGCTTCGACCGACCTGATGGTGCCCGATCGACCCAGCGCACCGGCTATGCGCCGCTCGGTCTGGAACTCGAGCGCCAGTTGGCCGCCGGCGAGGGCCTCGGTCAACTCAGCCGCCAGGGAGGTCGAGAAAGAGGAGCGGCCGGCAACAGCTCCCAGTAGCTGATCGCCGGCCGCAGGGCCGAATCGTCGTTGGGGCGGACCCTGCCGGTCCATGGTCAGAGGCGCCAGACGAATAATACTTGACTTTCCAGCGCGCGTCTAGAGGCTAGCTCAAGATCGGACATCAGATCAGGCCGGTTCGGGTCGGGGCAGCGCGAACACCGGGCGATCGGACGCGTCACCCTCGGGCAGCGTGACGGGCGGCGCCACGTCTGCCTCCAGGGCTTCCCGCATCAGGGCGTAGGCTTCCTCATGACGGCCTAGAGAGGCGAGGACATCGGCCCACTCGCCGAGCGCCTCCTTGACCCTGTTGCGCGGTCCGTGGGAGCGCATGACCGAGGTGGCGCGTTCATACCAGCGCATCGCCGTCTCGGGGTCGTCGAGCGCGAGATGGGTGCGCGCGTGGGTCAGTTGGGCGCTGACCTCGGCGCGGTGATTACCGCTTGCTTCCGCGTGGACCAGCGCTTCGTCGGCGAGCCGCAACGCGGCGTCCATGTCTTCGTCCGCCAGGGCGATCTGCGCCTCGGTGTCGGCGACATGGGCAAGGGAACGCCGATCGCTCTCGGCGGTATGCCTGATCCGAGCCTGGGCCGCGTATCCGCGCGCACGTGAGAGGTTGCCCACGCGCACATAGGCCAAGGCAAGGTTGTTCTCCAGGATGGCGGCCTCGTGCTGAGCTTCGGCCGCTCGGAAGAGGCCCAGGCTTTCTACGCCCGTGCGTATGGCGGCTTCCAGGTCACCGGTCTCCATGTAACTCTGGGCGAGCATCGACAGGAACGCGGCTCGCCGACGGTCGTCGAGGTCTCGGCCCATGGCCCGAGCTTCTTCCAGATAACCCAGCGCCGAACGATGCTGTTCCTCTCCTGCGTCCAGCGACGAGAGGGCCATCAGCACACGCATTCGAAGGTCGTGATCACCGTCGTCGAGGACGCGCAGTCGGGCGAGCAGCCCACTCAGCAGCGCACGCGCCTCCGCTGTGTTCCCGGCCAGATGCTGGGCATAGGCAAGCCAGTAGGTGGCCAGCGCCGCATCGCGATCACGCTCGAGCGCCTTGAACAACTCGAGCGCTTCCGTGGACGAGCCGATGGCTTCCGACCCGCGCTCCAGGCGGCAGAACGCTTCTGCCATCCCGCGCAGCGACTCAGCACGCATGGCCCTGTCGAGCGGACCAGCCAGGATCGCACCGTACGCGTCGGCGGCTGCCTGCCAGCTTCCCGAGGCGAGCATGATGTCCGCCTCTATCCGGCTCCACTTGACATCATCTTCAGCCAGGAAGTGACTGGCCGGCAGGCCAAGCCGATGACATAGGAAATCGAGTGCGGCCATGGAGGGCTTGGCGTTGCCCTTCTCGAGAGCGCTGATGTAGGCCTTGGTGTACCGTCCCTCGGCGAGCTGTTGTTGAGTGAGCCCGGCTCGCTTGCGCGCGGTCCGCAACCGACCGCCGATGCGATTGGCCAGAGCGCTGTCATCCACGACCGTCCGGCGCCGGGTTCGCGTGATCATGCCAGGCAGTCTACACCTTGGTCATCCCGTGGTTGACATCACCCTCTACACCAATGCGGTCCTGGGTCCGGATCGGCCGGCGGAGACGCCCGTCCGGTTTCGGGCAGCGCCTGAGTCGATATATGCTTGACTTCTCCTGGTATTAGGGTAACATGGGGGAAAGACCGGTCGTACCCAGATGAGCGCGGTCGGGAGAGGGAAGGAGATCCGCCAATGACCAAGCGATGGGGACGCCCTCGATCTCTGATGGGGGCCGTCGCACTGACCATCTGGCTTGCGCTGGTG
>JACCYW010000251.1 GCA_013696275.1 Chloroflexota bacterium
GTAGCCGGTGCAGCCGGCGTGATAGATGCCCTTGTGGCGTGGCAGAAGACCGGCGACGTTCGCGTCACCGGCCAAGCCGGGACAGTGCAAACGGCCCCGCTTCGGCGGGGCCGTTTCGATTCCCGCCCGTCAGCCGCTTACCGATGGTCGACCCCCGGCCGGCTCCAGCTATGATGGCGATCCGCTTGGCGCCCGTAGCTCAGCGGATAGAGCGTCTGCCTCCGGAGCAGAAGGCCGTGGGTTCGAGTCCCGCCGGGCGCGCCATCGTCCCTGCGCGGCAGCGCGACAGACTGCGTCCGCCACGGTTCCACGCCGATGCTACGGTTTGGCTCATGGCGACCACATCGCGCCCCGCTTCGCTGGCGGACCAACGGGCGGAGATCGTGATGCTCGGGACCGCCTTGATCATGTCATTCGCGGTGCTGAGCTGTGCCGCCGCTCCCGCGCCGAGTCCGCAGGCGACCGAGACCGCCGCGCCGTCGGTCCCTGCGTCCTCGTCCACGATGTCGCCGTCCATCCCGGCCAGTGGCACGGCCACCCCGACCGAGTCACCCGCCGCGTCGCCGCGTCCGTCGCCCAGCCCTGGTGCGCCGGACCTCACGGACATGTGCCTCACCTATCTTGCTTCCGAGGAGGTCGCCGCAGCCGTCGGGGAACCCGTCGCGGCGTCACCGGTCGCAGTCAGCGAAACGGCCGGCATCCTGGGCTGCGACTATCTGCTGGCGGCCGACGCATCCCCAGGCATGAAGCTCGTCGTGCGCACGGACCAGGCGCCGGCCGCGCTCATCAAGGAAGCCGACACAAGGCTTCGCTTGCGGACGCTCGTCGGCCTTGGCCTGGATGCCGGCTACTCGGCGACAGCCGCCGACCCCGACTTCCTGGCGGTGCGAGGCCGAACGGCGTACTTCGAGCTCCACACGCTCTCAGGGCACGAGCTCGGTCCGGTCGCACTGGCCGACCTGGCTCGACTCATCCTGCCACGCTTGCTGCCCGAGCCGCCACCGTGATGCCGGGAGTGAGCCTCCCCGCCCAATAGGGCGATCGTTCGACTCGGGTGGCCGATGTGTGAAGCGTCGCCTCTGCGGAGCGTCAGGCCGCGCCGTCAAGCTCGACCGCACGTGCCAACACCGCCTCCAACATGGCCGGTGTCAGCTTGCCGGTGAAGGTGTTCTGTTGGCTCGGGTGGAAGCAGCCGAGCAGGGTGACCGGACCTACTCGAGCCTCGGTACCGTGGCCGAAGATCGGCCGACGTGCTTCAGCCGGTCGATACCCGACCGACGCCAGCGCGCGCAAGGCGCCATCCCAGGCGAATGCGCCCAATGCCACGACCACGCGCACCCTCGACAGGATGCGCAGTTCATGCACCAGATAGGGCAAGCAGTTCTCGCGCTCCTCCGGTGTCGGCCGGTTGTCCGGTGGGCAGCACCGGTTGACGGCGGCCACGTACAGGCCGCTGAGGCGTAACCCATCGCCAGGCGCCACCGAGGTCGCTTGGGTCGCCAGGCCGATCGCGTGCAGGGCAGCGAACAGGAAGTCACCCGATCGGTCGCCGGTGAACACGCGGCCAGTCCGATTGCCGCCCTGTGCCGCAGGTGCTAGACCGACGACCATGATGCGCGCATCAGGATCGCCCATGCCGGGCACCGGTCGGCGCCAGTAGGCCTCGCCTCGATGGCGGCGGGGTGGGTCCAGCGCCACCTCCTCACGCCAGGCCACCAGGCGCGGACAGCGCCGGCAGAGGACGACCGTCGCCAGTAGCTCCGACAGCCGCCGTCGGCGTTCTTCGGTAGCGGAGGGAGCCGCCACATCCAGGGCGCGCTGCCGACGGACTATGGGGATGCCAGCTCGGCCACGCCGCCCAGCGGGACAGCGACCCAGTCGGGTCGATTGTCGAGCTCGTAGATGAGCTCATAGAGCGCCTTGTCGAGCAGCAGCGCATCGAGCAGTGTCGCTGTTGCCTCGTCCTTTGACGGCAAGAGCGACAGGTCGCGGATGCCCTCGAAGTAGGCGCCCAAAAAGGCCGCCGAGACCCAGGCGTACCAGGCCTTGGCCCAGGGCGCCAGGGTCGCTCGGTCTTCAGCCCGGACCGCGTGCGTGCCGACCGCGTCGATCAGCTGACCATGTGATGCGTAGTGGAACGAACGGATCATGCCGGCCACGTCTTGCAGGGGCGAGCGCCGGTGGCGTCGCTCACTGAGGGGACGGCCGGGCTCGCCCTCGAAGTCGATGAGCACGACGTCACGCCCGGTCCACAGCACCTGACCAAGGTGGTAATCACCGTGGACACGTATCCGCAGGCCATCGATGCGTTCACCCAGCAGAGCCCTGAAGCGAGCGTGCAATGCATCCTCTGCGGCCACCACGACCTCTGCTGTGGCACGCAGCTCATCGCTCATCCGTGGTAGGTGGCGGCGCACCAGACGGAGGGCTTCCGCGCCCTGGGTGCGCATGCCCTGGTACAGCGCACGCTGATACAGCAGCGAGAACGGCTCAGAGCCCAGGGCGGGGTCGTCCGGGTCGCTGGCCAGGACGCGATGCATCTCAGCCGTCCGGGAGCCCAGCAGTCGGGCTGTCTCCAGATATCCGCCGATGGCCTCGGCAGCGACCGGCGGCGGCGTCTCTCCGCTCAACGCCATCAAAGTCCTGGCCGACAGAGCGCCCGGGTCGGACGGTTGGGCAGAGCCGGTGACGGCTCGCTCGAAGAAGTGATCCAGCTCGTCGAGGGTGTAGGACCATGTGTCGCCCTCGTTGGCGACCAGCTGGGAAAGGATGGCCAGGGTCATCGACTCGCCGCGCTTCGAGCGGTACTCCAGCCAGCCACAGACCGGCGGGGCATGGGGAAAGCCCTTGTCGGTCAAGGTACGGCCGATCTCCAGGTCTGGATTGAGACCGACCTGGAGCCGTCGGTACAGCTTCATGATGAACCGGTCGCCGAAGACGATGGATGTGTTGCTCTGCTCAGCGCGAACGGGCACCGGATCCACGTTCGCGTCGCGACCACCGCGCACGCCGCGGAAGCTGTTGGTGGTGGAGCCGGCCAGCGTGCCGCCGGCCGAGCCACGCACGCGTCGCCGGCTGCCGATCAGCTCAAGCAGCGCGCGCTGGAACCAGGGCGCGTAGGCGGCATCGATGAGCACCTTGTCGTTGCCTTCACCGCGGCCGATGAGCGCTTGGGGAGAGTGCTCCAGGATCGACGCGGCCGCCGCATCGTCCAACATCGCCATCGGCAGGACGTAAGCGTCCGGATCACCTTCGCGGTGTACGACCTCCACGATGACGAGGGCCGCGTCCAGCTCTGGCACCGGCAAGGGCAGATGATCCAACACGCGGACGGCGCGTATCCGCCGCGACTTGCCGCCATACCAACGACGTCCGCTGAGGTAGTCCGGAAGCGCTCGGAGTAGCGCCGCGCGCGATTCGCCGCGCAGGGCTGCCTCCAGATCGTCGGCCGCGGGCAGGAACACGGCATCCCCGTCGCCGGCCAGCACGGCGCTGGCGGGACCGGTCATCTGGAACCAGTAGAAGGCGTGCGGGCCGAGCGTCACGAAGAAGGGCCGGTCGATAACGGCCGGGAATTCGCCCTGACCGAACATCTCGACCGGGACCTGTCCGCGGTACTGCGAAAGATCCAGCTCAGCGTATTGCACGTAGCGCGACAGATTGGCCACGACCAGGATGCGTTCCTCGCCCAGCTCGCGGCAGAAAGCGAGCACCTTGCGGTTGTCGGGATGGAGGAACTCGAGGCTCCCCCGACCGAAGGCGCGATACTGCTTGCGAAGGGCGATGAGCCGCTTGGTCCACCACAGGAACGAGTGCGGATTCGCCTGCTGCGCCTCCACGTTGACCGCTTCGTAGTGATACTCCGGGTCGGTGATGACGGGCAGGTAGAGGCGCTGCCGATTGGCCTCTGAGAAGCCCGCGTTGCGGTCACCCGACCACTGCATCGGGGTACGGACGCCGTTGCGGTCACCGAGGTAGACGTTGTCGCCCATACCGATCTCGTCGCCGTAGTAAAGGACCGGCGTGCCGGGCAGTGCGAAAAGCAACCCGTTCATGAGCTCTACCCGACGCCGGTTGTTGCCCATGAGTGGAGCCAGCCGGCGACGGATGCCAAGGTTGATGCGGGCCTGCGGATCCTGGGCGTAGACGCGGTACATGTAATCCCGCTCTTCATCGGTCACCATCTCCAGCGTCAGCTCGTCGTGGTTGCGCAGGAAGAGGGCCCACTGCGCCGACTGCGGGATGGCCGGCGTCTGGTCGAGGATGTCGATGATGGGGAAGCGGTCCTCCATCCTGAGCGCCATGAACATGCGCGGCATGAGCGGGAAGTGGAAGCACATGTGACATTCGTCGCCGCGACCGAAATAGGCCACCGCGTCCTCCGGCCACTGGTTCGCCTCGGCCAGCAGCACTCGGTCGCCGAATCGGTCATCGACATGGGCGCGCAGCCGCTTCAGGAAACCATGCGTCTCGGGGAGGTTCTCGCAGTTGGTGCCATCCCTTTCGAAAAGGTACGGAACGGCATCCAGACGCAGTCCATCGACGCCCATCTCGAGCCACCGATCGAGGACCTTGGTGACGGCCGCCTGCACACTCGGGTTGTCGTAGTTCAGGTCCGGCTGGTGGGCGTAGAAGCGATGCCAGTAGTACGCCCCGGCGACGTGATCCCAGGCCCAGTTGGAGGTCTCGAAATCCTTGAAGATGATGCGGGCGTCACCGTACCGTTCGACAGAATCGCTCCACACATAGAAGTCTCGCCAGACGCTCCCGGCGGGGGCGCGCCGGGCTCGTTGGAACCAGGGATGCGCGTCGGAAGTGTGATTGCAGACCAGCTCGGTGATGACGCGCAGGCCGCGCTCGTGGGCGGCGCGGATGAAGGCGCGAACGTCGCGCAGGCTGCCATAGTCCGGGTGGACGCCGCCGTAGTCAGCGATGTCATAACCATCATCACGCAGCGGCGACGGGTAGAAGGGCAGCAACCAGATGGCCGTGACGCCAAGGTCAGCCAGGTAGTCCAGCCGGCTGGTCAGGCCCTTGAAGTCGCCTTTGCCATCTCCGTCGGCGTCAGCGAAGGCGCGCACATGGAGCTCATAGATGATGGCGTCCTTGTACCAGAGGGCGTCGGCCGCGCTCATCGGTCGGACTCGAGCGCGACCGTAATGCCCAGCGGGCGCAGAGCCAGGATGTGAGCCTGGGCCTTGCCGGGCACCAACCGCACGCGATTCTCCTGCCCGCGCCACGTGTAGGTCAGGCCGGTCAGCAGGTCATGTGCCTGGAAGGGACCGGCCGGGTCCATCTGCCATCTCTCCAGCGGCAGACTGACCGTGCCCCGACGAGACCTGGCCGGGTCCAGGTTGACGACCACAAGGACCGTGTCCTGACCGTCGATGGAGCGCTTGGAATAGGCCAGCAGCTGGTCGTCATCCACTTCATGGAACTCTAGCCGCTCGTTGCTCTGCAGCGCGGGATGGTCGCGCCGGATGCGGTTGAGGGTCGTGATGAGCCCGCTCAGACTGTCGGACGGATGCCCGTCCCAGTGACGGACCTGGTACTTCTCCGAATGGAGGTATTCCTCTGAGCCCGGCTCGCGTGGCGCCGCCTCCATCAGCTCGTACGCTGGGCCATAGATGCCGTAACTCGCCGCCAGGGTGGCGGCCAGGATGACCCGTGCCTCGAACATCGGGCGTCCACCCAGCTGCAGCGTCTCATGCAGGATGTCGGGCGTATTGGTCCACAGGTTGGGGCGGAACGATTCGCTCACCGGTGGCTGACTGACCTCCATCAGGTAGTCGGTCAGCTCCGATCTCGTCGTGCGCCACGTGAAGTACGTGTATGACTGGCTGAATCCCAGCTTCGCCAGGCGGTACATGACCTTGGGCCTGGTGAAGGCCTCGGCCAGCAGGATGAGATCGGGGAAGCGCGCCTTGAGCTGCCCGATGGCCCACTCCCAGAAAGCGAACGACTTGGTGTGCGGGTTGTCGACCCGGAAGACACGCACCCCCTCGGCGGCCCAGAAGGCCATCACATCGCGGAGTGCGTCCCACAGCGCTGGCCAGTCGTTGGTCTCGAAGTCGAAGGGATAGATGTCCTGATACTTCTTGGGCGGATTCTCGGCGTACTGGATGGTCCCGTCGGGACGCTGGCGGAACCAACCAGGATGCTCAGCCACCCATGGGTGGTCCGGCGATGCCTGGAAGGCGATGTCCAGGGCCAGCTCGAGGCCGTGACCACGGGCCGCCGAGACCAGTGCGCGGAAGTCATCAAGGGTCCCCAACCCAGCGTGGATCGCGGTGTGACCACCATCGCTGGAACCGATGGCCCAAGGCACACCCGGATCGCCGGGTCGGGCCTCGAGTGCGTTGTCGGCGCCCTTCCTGAACGCCGTCCCGATGGGGTGGATGGGCGGCAGGTAGAGGACGTCGAAGCCCATGCCCGCCACGTACGGCAGCCGGTCGATGACGTCACGGAGCGTCCCGGCGCGCTCCACATCCGGTGAGGTGGATCGCGGAAAGAGCTCGTACCAGCTCGAGAAGCGGGCCCGTTCGCGGTCGACCACCAGCGCCAGCTCGCGCTCGAAGCGGGTCGCGTGACTGCGGTCGGGATAGCGTTCCATCGTCTCCAGCAAGGCCGGATCCAGCGCCAGGGCCGACCTCATCGCCTGATCGACGGCGCCATCGGCCAGCCGGATGGCCCACCCCCGGAGTCGCTCCTCATCGCTCGGTTCGCCCGCCGCACGGGCCATCGCAGCCGCCACCAGGGCAGCCCCGATGCGCAGCTCGACGGCCACGTCCTGACCTGCCTCCCGGCGCCGCCGCATGTCGCGCACCCAGGTCGCGAAACGGTCGACCCAGCCCTCCACGGTGTAGCTGTAACGACCCATCCTCTGGGCGGTGAACGAAGCGGTCCAGCGGTCATTGCCATGGGCGTGGGGCGTCATCGAGACCGACGACCACTCTGGCTCGTGCTCCGCCCGCCACAGCAGTCGCACCGCGATCTCGTCGTGGCCGTCGGCGAAACAATCGGCTTCCACTCGGACCACGTCGCCGACCACGCGTTTGATGGCGAAGCGGCCACCATCCACGCTCGGCGTCACGGCCTCGATGACCACCCGCCGGCGCCCATCGTCGGGGACACCGCCTTGACCCGCCGTCACGGCACCCGCACCCGCCAGCCGGCCGCTTCGACCCGTGACTTGATGGCCGCGGCGGCGGCAGCCAGCCCGATGGCTGGGCCCGCCCGCGGGCCCTGCCTGGCATCGATGACCTCGCGCACGAGCAGGGCGTCGACCAGCTCGTCGAAGGCGTCGCGATCCACGTACCAGTGCCCGTCCGCCTCATGCAGCTGACTGGCTCGCCGGGCTGCGCTCGCATCCAGCCAGGGCAGCCAGGGCTCGACCGCGTCCTCCTGCCGTCGAGCCGCGCGAGCGGTGCCGATCGGGCCTGCCAGCGCCTCGGCTGGCGCGCCAACGCTGGCCAAGGGATCATCACTGATGGCGATGAGTGCACAGGTCAGCTCGACCACCCGAGCGGCGGCCTGCTCATCGGCGCCGAGCCGGCCGGCCGTACCGTGGAGCGCCTCATCGATGCCCCAACCGACCATCCAGGCGAGCGGATCAGCGGCTATCTCAGCAGACTCTCCGAGCACGACGGCGATGGACAGGCAGCGCATCCAGGCGACCGAGCTGGCCCACCGAGCACGATCGGTACCGAGCCAGCTCGCCGCGGCGGCGATGTCCCGGTCGGCACTCCTGGCGCGCCCGGCACGGACGATGCCCATCAGCCCAGCGCTCCGGCGGCTCAGCGAAGCGGTCGCCTCCGGAACGACCGAGGTATCGCCGACCAGGTCGCCGATGAGCGCCAATCGCCCGGCTACCGACGCCTCCTCGGGTGCTGCTGGCTGACCGTCGGCGGCCAACGCGGCTCCGGCCGTGGCCCGTATCTCGGTCGCATCCAGGAGACTCGACATGGCTGATCTGGCCGGCACCAGCAACTCTTCGGAGATGGCGGCATCGATACTGGCCGCGCCACGGTCGCCCAGGCGCCGGGCCAGCTGCGCCAGCCGCCGGCCTCCGTCATCGCGGACCACCTGCGGGTCCAGGAAGACGCGACACTCGTACGCCGACAGCGCGACCGGCAGGCCGTGCTGGTGAAGGGTCCGACCATGATGCAGCCACTCCCGGCCAGAGCGACTGTCGTGCAGGATCAACCATGCGCCGTCCTCGTCGGGCACTCCCAGTGCCTCGGCGATGGAGCTCGTGACAAGAGTGCGGTCACCGGCAGCGGCCGGCACGGAGGCGGGCACGGACCGCCCGATGACGCCGCGCACCTCGGCGAACCGGTTGTGGTACATGATCAGGGCTCGCCGGTCGCCCTGGCGATTGGAGTAGGCAAAGACATCGTCCGCGACGCCGCCCCCGTCCAACGCCACGTCGTACAACCGGAAGTCGCCCGCGCCGGCGAAGAGGGAACGTTGGTGGAGGAGGGGCGCGATCTCACGGTCATGGCGCGCCACGTGCCCCGCGTCGGGCTGCTCGTCCAGGCGAGCCCGTTGGAACTCCATGCCGTAGCGTTCGGTGAAGCCCTCTACCTGGCCGTGACCGAACATCGGTAGGCCAGGCAGTGTCGCCATCACCGTGGCCACCCCGAAAGCCTTGTCGCCATCGCCGAACTGGTCGATGGCCGTGCGTTCGTCGGGGTTGGTCATGAAGTCGACATAGCGCTGCAGGATCTCCGGATCGAAGGCCAGCGTGTTGCGCAGGACCGTCCGGTAGCCGG
>JACCYW010000253.1 GCA_013696275.1 Chloroflexota bacterium
TAGCCGGGATGGATGGCGTCACATCCGGTGACCACGGCGGCTGAGATGATGGACGCCGCTGAGAGGTAGCTGCGCCGTGCCTCCGGCGGTCCGATACAGATGGCCTCGTCGGCCAGGCTGACCGCCCGCGAGTCGCGATCGGCTTCGCTGTAGGCGACCACGGCGCCGATACCCAGGCGCCGGCAAGAGCGCAGCACGCGCAACGCGATCTCGCCTCGGTTGGCGATGAGGATCCGTTCGAACATCAGACCGCCCGCCTGGCGCTGTCGGGCGATCCGGCGGAGCGTTCACTCGAGCTCCCTGAGCGGTCCAGGCGGACCAGCTCCTGTCCGTACTCGACGGCCTGACCGGCCTCCGCCAGTACGCGCGAGACGATGGCATCCGAGCCGGCCACCGCGTCATGACGGACGCCCAGCATGTCCACCTGGCCGAGGACATCGCCCGACCGCACGCGCTGGCCGACCTGAAGGGTCTTGGCGGGCTGGAAATAGCCGACCGCCATGGATGTCACAGAGATACGCCCGCGCTCGGTCGCGCTTGGGCCTTCGCCGCGGCCAGCAGAGGGGCGGGCCGATGTAGCGCGCCTTGACGGTGCCTCCTCGCCGCTGACGGCCGGGACGCCAGCATCCCCTCGGCGGAGGCGGATGCGCCAGCCATCGCGACGGATCTCCAGCTCACCCAACTGGCCCTCGCCGAATCGGGCGATGAGCGCGGGCAGCAGCTCGGTCGCGACACGCGAGAGCTCGCGCTGGTCGGCGGCCGACGACGTCGCCCGCCCCGCCGACCGGCCCTCCCCGTTGGCATCGATCGACGGCTGCCGGTCGTCGGTCACCTACAGGTCCTCACGAAGCGGCGGCTCATCGACATCGTCGGCGGCCTTGGGACGAAGTGGGCCAGACTCTCCGATGAGTACACCCCGGCTCGAACCCAGCAGGTCGCGCAACCGGTCGGTGATGCCGTGTCGCTCGGGGCGCGGCGTCGAGATGGGCGTCGTCTCGACGAAGGCACCCATACGTCGGTAGCGCTGATAACGCTGAGCGAGCAACTCGTCGACGTCCCACGCGCTGAGCTGGGCCAGCTGCGCGACGATGGCCTCGCGCAGTCGGATGGCGGTCTCCTCCGGCGCCGCGTCTGCCCCCTGGCGCGGCTCGGCGATGACGCCGTCGATGACGCCCAGCTGTTGCTGCTCCAGCGCCGTGAGGCGCATCGCCACCGCTGCCTGGCGGGCCTTGTCAGGCGTGCGCCAAAGGATGCTCGCGCAGCCCTCCGGGGTGATGACCGAATAGATGGCGTTCTCCAGTGCCAGCACGACGTCTCCGACACAGATAGCCAGGGCGCCGCCCGAACCGCCTTCGCCGGTGATGACGCTGACGATCGGCGTGCGCAGCCCGGACATCACCTGTATCGAGCGGGCGATGGCTTCGGCCACCCCGCGCTCCTCGGACGCCGCGCCCGGGTAGGCGCCGGGCGTGTCGACGAAGGTCACCACCGGCAGACCGAGCCGCTCCGCCAGCCGGAACAGCCGCATCGCCTTGCGATAGCCCTCGGCGTGGGGCATGCCGAAGTTCCGAGCGACGTTCTGCTCCACCTCGGCGCCCTTCTGGTGGCCGACGAAGACGACGGCGCGCCCTTCGATGCGGCAGAAGCCGCCCACGATGGCAGGGTCATCACCAAAGAGACGGTCGCCATGAAGCTCGACCACATCGGTCGCCATGGCCGCCAGGATCTCCAGCGTATGAGGGCGCTTGACACTCCGTGCCTGCTGGACGCGCGACCAGACCTCTGTCCGAGCCTGCTCATCGAGCGTCTCACTTGCATCGGGCACCCGGTCGCCATCAACGGCCGGGCCGGCACCGGCCAGGGCAGTGGCGTCAGCCATGGACCACCTCCCGCGGACGCGGCGCCAGCGATCCGGCCAGGGATCCGGCCTGCGGCCGGGTCAGCAGCGCATCACCACTGCCGTTGCCCTCTATCGATCGCGCCATCGGGCGCGGGGCAAGGTACGAGAGCAGGCCGGCCATGGTGTCACGTAGCTCCGCCCGCGGCACGACCAGATCCACGAAGCCGTGTGCGGCCAGGAACTCCGCCCGCTGGAACCCGTCGGGCAGTGTCTCCGCGATCGTGCCGGCTGAGACGCGCGCGCCGGCAAAGCCGATGAGTGCACCGGGCTCGGCCAGATTGACGTCGCCCAGAGCGGCGAAGGAGGCGAATACGCCGCCGGTCGTCGGGTCGGTCATGAGCGACAGATACGGGATGCCGGCATCCGACAGGCGGCCAAGGGCCGCGCACGTCTTGGCCAGCTGCATCAGTGCCAGTGTGCCCTCCTGCATGCGCGCGCCGCCGGACGAACTGACAGCGATGAGCGGGATCCGCTCGGCCAACGCCGCTTCGGCCGCACGGGTCACCTTTTCGCCGACCACGGAACCCATCGAACCGCCCATGAACGCGAAGTCCATGACCACTATGGCGACCCGATGCTGACCCACAGTGCCCGTACCCCAGATGGCCGCGTCCCTGATACCGGTCGCCGTACGGGCTGCCGCGAGGCGCTCGGGATAGGGCTTCTGGTCCACGAAGCCGAGCGGATCGACCGACTCGAGACCGGCATCACGCTCGCCGAATGTCCCGTCATCGACCAACTGGGCGAGCCGGGCGTCGACGCGAAGGCGGAAGTGATGTCCGCATTCGGGGCAGACCCGCAGGTTCTTCTCCAGCTGCTTCTCGTAGAGCATCTCCTGACAGCCCGGGCACTTGGTCCACAGGTCGGGCGGATACGACCGCGTCCGTGAGCGGAAGGGCACCTTGATGGGCATCAGGAGGACCACCGAGCGAGCATCAGGCCGGCCGCTCCCGGACGTGCCGCCAGGCGACCACGACTGTGGCGATGGATGCCGACGCGATGGCCGCGCCACCGAGCAGGTAACCGCGGCCTCGCCGATCGGGCTGATCGGCATCGGAGCGGTCTGGACCCAGCACCGGGAGGGAACCGGGGAATCGGATGAGCCGGGCTGTCGGAGCTGCGGCAGCGGGGTCGGCAGTGGCGGAGATGCCGCCAGCCTCAGCTCGCAGTCGAGCGGCGAGGCCCTCCTCGAACCGGAAGGACGGGTGGTAGCGGACCAGGGTCTGGCGCAGCAACCAGGCTGCGCGCCGCATGACCGGTCCGACATCGTCGCTGGCCACCGGCAGTCCATCGAGCAGTCTGTCGATGGCGTGCAGTTCGGGATCTGGGGCGAACATCACCCCAGTCGTCGGGCAACGGTGCGCAGCGCGCGATGGACAAGTACGCGGACCGCGCCAGGCGAACGGCCCATCACCAGGCCGATCTCCTGCGCGCTCATCTCCTCGACGAAGCGCAACACGATGACTTGCCGGCGCTCATCCGATAGCTCATCGATGGCCGCCCAGGCGCGGGCAGCCAGATCACGAGTGGCGACCTCGTCGGCCGGATCGGCGGTCGGTGAGGCGACAGCCAAGGCAGCGTCCAGAGGCCCGACCGGGTGGCGCCTCTGCCAGCGTCGCTCGTTGGCCAGTGCGTTGCGGGCGATACGGAAGAGCCAGGCGCGAAAGGTCGAGCGCGCATGCTCAGAGCGCTCCTCGAAGCGCGGCATCCCGCGCAGGGCCGACAGGAAGACCTGCTCGGTGACGTCTTCGGCAGCGTGATGGTCGCGAGTCTCATATAGGGCGAAGCTGTACACCTGGGCCACGTACTTCCGATAGAGGGCCTCGAAGGCCTGTGGATCCCGACGCGCCGCCCGCACGGCCAGGCGGTCCACGTCGTACAGGATCGGGCGTTCGGGCGCCTCCTCCCTCCCTATACCGAACACCGGTGAAGTCTATCCGTTACACCGCTGCATCCTGGGCGACCGGTGTCCGGTCCGAGGCGAGCCGGCAACGGATCACCTCGCCCGAGGTCAGGCGGGTCGTCCGATGCCCGAGATCGATGATGAGTGCACCGCTTTGCGCATCGACGCCGGTCGCCTGACCGGTGACCTGGCCCGCTTCGCCCAGGTCCAGCGTGACCTGGCGGCCGGTCGTGACCTGCCGGCCGGACCACTCGGTGACGTCGAGATGGCCGCTCTCCAGGGCCGCCATCATCGGCCCAAGGCGGACCAGCCAGCCAGTCAGGAGCTTGTCGCGATCGATGGTCCGGCCATCGGAGAGCTCGCCCAGAGAGGTCATGCTGGCCGCCAGTCCGGGCGGAAGATGGCTCGCTGCCCGCTCGGTGT
>JACCYW010000268.1 GCA_013696275.1 Chloroflexota bacterium
ATGCAAGCGTCGGCGCGGCGGCCAGCAGCAGGACGGTCAGGGATGCCGCGATGGCGGCGGTCAGGCGTCGCATGGTCAGTAGCTCCATGGCATGCGGCCCTTGCCGGGCCGGGATCGGCCCTCAGACGCCCGGGCGCTGTCGCGGTTCCCCCGGTCGTCGGAAGTGGGTGGTCGGCAGCGTAAAGTCAACGAATGGTTGACACAGGCCCGCTGGTCGATAGAGTCTGTGCCAAGCACCAGAGTCCGAAGGTGCCACCTGGGACGGAGCGCCGTGCCGAACTCGATCCGACGCTGGTCGTACAGCGTCCTCATCGTCCTGTGCCTGCTGGTCGCCAGCGCCGCACCGACACTAGGTGAAGGTCGCGCCAGCCCGCGACTGGCGGTCGACAGCACGGCCCGGGCCCCGCTCATGGTCGGCGCCGACCGCATCGTCGGCCGCTACATCGTGGTCCTGGAGAAGGGCAGCCCGGACCACCATCTTCGAGCCACCAGATCGCTCGCCCGCTCCTCCGGCGCCCAGATCCATGCCTCCTACCGGTGGGCCATCAACGGGTTCGCGGCGACCCTCTCCACGTCCGCGCTCAGTGCTCTGCGATCGCATCCCAGCGTCGCGTGGGTAGAGGCGGACCGCACCATCAGGATCTCGGACACCCAGACGCCGGCGGCGTTCGGCCTTGACCGCATCGATCAGCGCAACCTGCCTTTGAACAACAGCTATACCTACAACGCCACCGGCGCGGGGGTGAAGGCGTACGTCATCGACACCGGCATCCGCTTCAGCCACAGCCAGTTCGGTGGCCGGGCCGTCTCCGGCTATGACGCCATCGACGGCGGCAGCGCCGACGATTGCAATGGACACGGCACTCACGTGGCCGGCACGATCGGCAGCAGCACCTACGGAGTGGCCAAGGCGGTCACGCTCGTCGGTGTGCGCGTGCTGGACTGCTCTGGCTCGGGCAGCAACTCGCAGGTCATCGCGGGCATCGACTGGGTGACCGGGAACCACGCACCCGGCCAGCCGGCGGTAGCCAACATGAGCCTTGGCGGCGGCGCCTCCAGCGCGCTCGATACGGCCGTCAACAACTCCATCAATGACGGCGTCAGCTACGCGATCGCAGCCGGGAACTCGAATGCCAACGCCTGCGACTACTCGCCGGCGCGGGTGGGCGCTGCGGTCACGGTCGGGTCGACCACGTCGAGCGACGCTCGCTCGTCGTTCTCCAACTACGGCAGCTGCCTGGACATCTTCGCTCCGGGCTCCAGCATCACCTCCACGTGGTACACCAGCGACACCGCCACGAACACCATCAGCGGCACGTCGATGGCCACGCCACACGTGGCTGGCGTCGCGGCGCTCTACCTCCAGGGCAACCCCGGCGCCGCGCCGGCCACCGTCCGGGACGCCATCGTCAGCTCATCGACCAGCGGCGTCGTCTCCAGCGCCGGCGCCGGCTCACCGAACCGGCTCCTCTATTCGCTGCTCTCCGGAGGGTCGCCACCTCCTCCACCCCCGCCACCGACAGGTTGTTCACTGCCTGAGACATACGGCGGGACGCTGTCGGGCTCGGGCGACTACGAGTACGAACCGAATGGCACGTACTTCTATACCAGCCGCTCAGGCAGCCACCGAGGTTGCCTTGCCGGACCGGCTGGCACCGACTTCGACCTCTTGCTCTGGAAGTGGAACGGCTTCGGGTGGTCCACCGTCGCACAGGGCACCGGCTCCACTTCCACCGAGGATGTCTCGTATAGCGGGACCGCTGGTTACTACGTCTGGCGCGTCGAGTCGTACAGCGGCTCCGGCACGTTCAGCCTCCGCATCCAGCGACCCTAGCCTTTCACCGAGCGCTCGCGACAGAGGCGCCGGGCACCCTGGCACGGGACTCGGCGCTGCTGATCCGCGCCTGGGTCGGGGTACCGGTGATCAGGGGGCACGGCGAGGCACGGCTCGACAGGGTATCGACGAGCCTCTCTAAGGCGACTGTCGCCCGGCGACTGCTGGCTGGCACCTCCCGCAGCGGGCATCATCATGGCCATGCCTGATCGCCGGCTCGCCGCGACCGACCTGAACCGGGCACTGCTGGACCGCCAGCTGCTGTTGGCGCGTTCAGAACTGTCCATCCCGGCTGCCATCGGGCAGGTCGGTGGGCTGCAGACGCAATATGCACCGTCCGGCTACGTGGGCCTTTGGACAAGGCTGGCGTCGTTCCAGCGTGACCAGCTCACAGCCGCGCTACAGGACCGCACGGTGGTCCAAGCGACACTCATGCGCGGGACCATCCATCTCGTCCCAGCGAGCGATTACTGGCTCTACGCCATCGGTGTCCGCCGCGCTCGGCGGGAGTGGTGGCTCAGGGCACAGCGAGGCCAGGTCACCGAGGTCGAACTCGAGCGCCGAGCGGAGGAGATGCGGGTGGCCCTGGCATCCGGGCCCAGGAGTGTCAGGGAACTGGGGTCGATGGCAAAGGGCTTCGTGGGCAACCTCGGCCTGTGGGTCGACCTGGTGCGCGTCCCACCGTCGGGCACGTGGCAGCGCCGGCGGGCGGACATCCTGGCCCTGGCCGAGGACTGGGTCGGGCCGTGCCAGGTGACGGAAGAGCCGGCCATGGAACATATGGTCCGCGCTTACCTGCGGGCGTTCGGGCCGGCCCCCGTCCGTGACATCGCGACATGGGCGGGCGTGCCCACTGCACCACTCGAGGCCGCTGCTGCCCGCATCCCCCTGGAGCGCCTTCACGACGAGCTCGGCCGACCGCTGCTCGACCTACCCGGCGCACCGCTGCCCCGAACCGATGCCCCAGCCCCGGTGCGCTTCCTGCCGCACTGGGACGCCAACCTGCTGGTACATGCGCGCCGGACCGGCATCCTTCCCGAGGAACACCGCTCGCGCGTATTCCACGTCCGCAACCCCTTCTCGGTCGGCACTTACCTGGTCGACGGTCGTGTGGCCGGTGCCTGGAGCGTCAAGGATCGGCGCGTCGTGCTCGATG
>JACCYW010000270.1 GCA_013696275.1 Chloroflexota bacterium
GCCGGGCACCGGGGCAACACTCGCTTCTCGGGCCCTTTCCGGGATCGGGGCGGAGTCCACAACGTGTTCGGGCCATCGCGGGGTCACGCCCCGGGCCGCTCGTCAGTCCGAACGTTCTGAGCCGCTCGGTCGGATCGAAGGCGTACATCAGCCACTCCCGCCGCTCGTCGTGGTAGGACGGGCGCCCGATGTACCAGCCGGCCGGCGTGGCCTCGTGGAGGTCGCACCACGCCCGCTCGAGGGCTCCGCTCACACCAAGCGTTGCACGACGGCGTTGACGGCTGCCGCTACGAGGTAACCGTCAGAAACGCGGAACAGCGGCGCGGTCTTCCGGTTGGAGACGTGAAACTGGATCCCATCGTCGAAGACGTTGAGGCCCAAGAGCTTCGCGAATGAGAACTCGGCGGACTGACGGAGTCCCTTGAACACCGCTCGCTTTGAGGTGATACATAGCACGCCCTCGTCCGCGACCTCGAGTGACGTACCCACAACCACAGAGCGCCCGCGATAGCTCCCCGTGCGGAACCTGACGCCTTTCGCGATCGGGATGCTCACGCCGCTGAAGCCGCCGCGGGTTTCACGGTGCAGGACCTCCTTCATCATTTTCGCCGCGACCTGAAGGTGGGCTGCCTCCCTGGGCTTCAGCATGATCGCTGGGTCCGTGAGCTGGGACAGGCGGCCCGCGGCCATGCGAGCGATCGCCACCCGGTTCCCGAAGGAGCGTAACGTCGCAAGGAAGTCATCCTCGGTGAGACCCAAGCGGTCGACGGCCGCAACGAGCTCCCGTTCCTCGTCCCCGCTGAGCGATTCGTCTTCCACGAATCGCTCGACCAGTTTCTCGACGGCAGCCTTCCCGGCAGCGCGGCGGTCCGCAGCCGAGAAGGCGGCGGCGATGGGCTCATCAGCCGCATAGCGGGCACGGTCCGACTCGATCGTGAGGTGGAAGAGTGGATCCCGCGCGATGCCCACTGCCGGGGCGTCCGTCGCCGACGGGTCAGTCGGGGGTGGTTCCGTCGTAGTCGGTTCCGTTGGACCAGCCGCTGAGGGTGCTGCTGTCTTGGTCGGACCGTCGGTCGCCGCCAGATCGGTCGCTGCCACGGCGCCGACACCGTTCGGTTGGCCGCCTGGCACGAGGATCTGCGACGACAGCAGCAAGGCGACAGCCACGATGCCCACCAATGCGACGCCCGCCAAGCCGACGGCTGCCCGTCGGGCGGTCGTGAGACCGTGAAAGGATCGGCCTGACGGCTGCACCACTCGGTGCTGCCATGACGGCTGGCCGACCCTGAGCGCCGGCTGGCGCCAATCGTCCGTGACTTCCTGCACCCAGCGGTCCAGGTCTCGATCGTCCACAGCGTCCTGGCGGTTCATATCTGCTCCTCATGCCTGAGTGTCGATGGAGCCTCGTCGCTGAGCTGCGCGCGCATCTGCGCCCGGGCGCGCGAGAGGATCGCTCCGATTGCTGCTTACGGAGATGGACAGGAACTCTGCGATCTCGCTGTAGTCATATCCGTACCGATGCCTCAGCAGGACGGCCGCTCGCGCCGTTGGTGCGAGTTCCGTCAGCGCTTGGCGGATCGCCTCGCGAGGCGGCACCGTCGACGCGGGATCCGAGCCGGCGTACTCGTTCCCGAGTCGCGTCTGGTCGGCTCGGGCGAGGGCAGAAAGGGCGAGATATCGGACGCGACGCCGGCGCAGCCGATCGAGCGCTGTCCGACCGGCGATGGCATGAAGCCAGGTGTTCAGCCCAGCCAACTTGGTCACTAGCGCGTTGACCTCACCGTCGAGCCGGGTGACCTCAGCGGTCTGCTCGGTCACCGCGGTGTTCGCCGCGGTCAGGGTGGACTGTAGGCCCGGGAGGGCGTCCTCAAGGGCCTTCAGCTCACCCTGCTTCTGGGTGATCTCCGCCTGGGCGGCGGTGAGGTCACCGGTGAGGCCGGGCAGCGCCGCCTCAAGGGCCGCTATCTCTGCCTTCTTCGCTGTCACTGCAGCATTGGCGTCGGTCAGCGCGGTGTTCGCGGCGGTCTGCACGATCTTGGCGTCGGCCAACGCCGTGGTGGCGCTGGTGACCTGGCCGTTGGCGCCGGCGAGGCTGGTCTGCAGCGGCAGCAGCTGCTGCTGCAAGTTGCTGCTCTCCTGCTGCTTCGCAGAGAGCTGCGAGTTCAGGGTGGCGAGCTCGCCCTGCAACTTGGTGAGGTCGCCGTTCAGGGCCGCGATTAGCGCGGTCTTGTCGGTGGTCTGCGCCTTCGCGACGTCGAGCTGTCGGTTGAGTTCCTGGATCTGGTTTTGCCGGCTCAGCTTGACGGTGTTGTTGTTGGACGCCGCCCGCAGTTCCCTCAGGCGAGCGATCTCGGCCTCAAGCGCCGTCACCGTCGTGCTGGTTCCGGGCCTTAGTGGGCGCTGCGGATCGTAGCGGTGCCACTGCTCGAAAGCCCGCACGAACACGTCCTGCGTCACGTCGATGGCATCGTCAGGGTCGTGGAGGATGGCATATGATGCGACGCGGTAGACATCGTCGACATGTGCGTCGTACGCCGCACTTACGGCACGGAGGCGGTCACTCTCATCCATCTATGCACTGATACGCGCCAGGGACCCCGTTCCTTACATGCCACGCGTCTTCGCCATGCATCCGGGTCGTGGCGTTCGATCGCCTCGTCAGGTCGCCCGTTCTTCTTCGCCCACGATGCGCAACCGCTCGTCGGAGGGCCGCTGCGTCTCCAGACGCCGTGAGAACCGCGACAGCGGATAGTTGATGGCGAAGAAGATGATGCCGATGACGATGTACGTCTCCAGCAGGTTGCCGTAGAAGTTGTAGAACGAGCGGCCGAAGCTGAGCAGCTCGGGCGCGGTGATGATGAAGAGCAGCGACGTGTCCTTGATGAGGGTGATGAGCTGCGATACGAGCGCGGGTGTCATCCTCGCCAGAGCCTGAGGCAGGACCACCGCGCGCATCGTCTGTGGATAGCTGAGCCCAAGGGAGCGAGCCGCTTCCACCTCGCCACGTGGGAGGGAGTCGATGCCGGCGCGCACGATCTCGGCGATGACCGCGCTGTTGTAGATGGAAAGCCCCACGATCCCGGCGATGACCGCGTTCTGTGTCAGCCCCGTCCGGAGCAGGACGATCAACACGATGAGCAGGATGGCCAGTATGGGGGTCGCCCGCGCCAGCTCGATGGCAGCCGAGACGATCCAGCCCAGCGGTCCCCGCAGCTGGGACCGGGCGATCCCGAGCAGGAGGCCGAAGGTCAGGCTCAGGATCAGTGCGGCCGCCGCGACAGTGAGCGTGACGAGCAGACCCTCGCCGAGGAAGCGCCACGTGCTGGGCAGCAGGAAAGGCTCCCACTTGCGCGCCTCGAGCCGGCCCGTGGCGAAGGCGAGAACGATGACGACCGCGACGATCGCGCCGGCGATGAGCGTGCCGTGCCTCGACCAGTGGTGGCGCAATGCCGCAAATGCCGTCATCTCGCGAACGCCAAACGTCGCTCGAGGCGGCTCACGGCCCAGGCCAGAGGCAGCGTCAACGTCCAGTACGCCACGAGGATGGCGATGTACGGCGTGAAGTCGCCCCCCGTGCGGGACTCGATGATGCCGGCTACCTTCAGCAGGTCGGTGGCCGCGATGCCGCCGGCGATGGCGGTGTTCTTGACCAGCGCGATGGAGAGATTGCCGAGTGGGGGGATGACCGTGCGGATAGCCTGCGGCAGGACGACGAAGCGCAATGCCTCGAGTTGGCTGAGGCCGAGTGAGCGCGCTGCCTCGATCTGCCGCGGGTCGACCGAGATGATGCCCGACCGGACGACCTCAGTCACGTACGCGCCGGTGTAGATGCTCAGACCGATGATCGCAGCGACCATGGGGTCGCGCGTGATGTTCAGGTTGGCCGGCGCCAGGAGGACGGCGTAGAAGAGCAGCTGCACGAGCAGCGGCGTGTTGCGGAAGAACTCGACGTACCCCCGTACGAACGACTGCACCACGGGACCGCCCCAGACCCGGGCGCTGGCCGCCACGGTCCCGATCACCAGTGCCGACCCGAGCGCTGCAACGGTCAGCGTGATCGTCGTGAAGTAGCCCTGGATGAAGAGCTGTGAGTTAGCGTCCAGACCGCCGAAGAGTCCCATCAGCGGGCCACGGCGTACCGCATAAGCCGATCGTGCGTGTCGACCGGCGGACCCTCAGGACTCCGGTGGAAGTACCGGCTCCTTGTCGGTATAGGGGGCGATGTTCGTGTTCCAGAGTTCCTCGTAACGGCCGTCGCTGTCCATCGCCGCGAGCAGGTCATCCACGAAGGTCTTGAGCTCCGTGCTGCCCTTCTTCATGCCGATGCCGTACGCCTCGGTGGTGAATGGCTCGCCCTTGAGCTCCGTGTCCGGGTAGGCGTCGATGAGCCCGAAGAGGATCACGTCGTCGGTGGAAACGGCGTTACAGCGACCGTCGTTGAGCGCCTGACCCGCCTCCGTGTAGGTCGCGAAGAGCACGAGGTTCGCCTCGGGCGCCTGCGCCCGCACGTTCGCTTCGGAAGTGGACCCCGTGACCGAGCAGACGTTCTTGCCGTTCAGGTCAGCGACCGAGCTGATCGACGTGTCGCTGGTCTTGGCCAGGATCGACTGGCCGGCGATGTAGTAGGGGCGGCTGAAGTCCATCAGCGCCAGGCGCTCCGCGTTGACGGTGAAGGTGCTGATGACAAGATCGACTCGCCGCTCGTTGAGGAACGGGGTGCGGTTGGCGCTGACGGCTTCGATGAGCTCCGCCTGGACGCCCAGCTCCTCGGCGATCTCACGGCAGATGTCCGCGTCGAACCCCTCTATCTCGTTGTTGGTCGGGTTGCGGAAGCCGAAGCCGACGACATCGAACTTTACGCCGCAGGTCAGAGTGCCCTTGTCCCTGATCGACTGAGGCGTCGAAACGCCCTCCACGATGATCATGGAGGGGCTCCCGCCGGCGCTGCCGCCGGGACTGGCCGTGCCCGCGGTGGTACAAGCGGCCAGCGCCATCGCCAGGCCCAGGGTGATGGTGATCCGTTTCATGTCTCTTCCTCCTCCACTTCTCTCGATCTCAGTGACGCAGGATCGTGTTCAGGAAACGCTTGGTGCGCTCCTGCTCAGGGTCCTGGAAGAACTCCGCCGGGGTGCCGACCTCGACGATCTCCCCCTGGTCCATGAAGACGACGCGATCCGCTACCTCTCGCGCGAAGCCCATCTCGTGACTGACGACCATCATCGTCATGCCGTCGTGCGCAAGGGCCATCATGACGTCGAGCACCTCCTTGATCATCTCCGGGTCCAGCGCCGAGGTCGGCTCGTCGAAGAGCATGATCTTGGGCTCCATGCAGAGGGCGCGCGCGATCGCCACCCGTTGCTGCTGGCCCCCGGAGAGCTGCGTCGGACGTGCGTCGCTCTTCTCAGGGATGCCGACCTTGTCCAGCAGCTTGCGCGCGCGCGCCTCTGCGGCCGCGCGGTCCAGCTTGCGCACTCGCATGGGCGCCAGCATGAGGTTCTGGAGCACGGTCATGTGCGGGAAGAGGTTGAACGACTGGAAGACGACCCCGATCTCGCGACGCAGCTCGTTGACATCCAGCCGTGGGTCGCTGAGCTTCCGTCCGTCCACGACGATCTCGCCCGAGTCGGCTGTCTCCAGTCGATTGACGCAGCGCAACAGGGTGCTCTTGCCCGAGCCGGAAGGCCCGATGACGACCACGACCTCCCCGCGCCCCACCTCCAGGCTGACCCTGCGCAATGCCTGGAACGAGCCGAAGCGCTTGTCGACGCCACGAGCCTCGATCATCGGCCGTACCGCCGTGTCGGGCCGCGACACACCGGCCGAGCCGATGTCGGTGCGGGCATCCTGGTTCATCGGTGCCGGGAATGCTAACAGAGCGCGGAATCCCATCAGCGCCCGCCTACCCCTAGCTGGTAGGGCCAACGGCTAGCTGGCGCCGACATTTCGAACACTTGTTCGACACCGGGTGATCCGTTAGACTGAGTGCGTGCCCCAGGACCTCCTGATTGTGCGCGGCGCGCGCGAACACAATCTCAAGGACGTCACAGTGGAGCTGCCGCGACGAGGCTCTCGGCGGGGTCCTTGTCGCTCCAAGTGGTGCCACGCATCGGGGTCGCCACGTCACGGCTGACCGCGGTTTCGTCACGGCTCCCACCCCCAGCGACCGCGGATCGTCGCCGGCTGAGTGCCTTGCGGCATCGCTGCGAGCACGTCCGAGCATCCGATCGGAGGGGCGCGAACCACGCTCCGCACGCTGCACAGGGGAGCTGATGGGACGCTGGGCGGTCACGGAGGGCTCAGACCACCCTCATGGGCCTCTTTATAGGTGCATGCGACGCCCGCACAGGTCCCCGAAGGTCGGAGAGCTGTAGAGATTGGAGGCGCCCCCGCCCGCTTCGCGCCGATCGCGCCGTGACACGAGCGACAGAGGACGCGCAGGTTGGCTCGCTCATCGCTGCCACCCATCGAGCGCGGGACGATGTGGTCCACCGTCAAGTCATCGACAGCACCGCACCGCTCGCACTGCCCATGCAGATGACGTATCGCCCTACTCGTCGCCTGCCAGGCTCTCCCATACCCGCGTTGGGAAGTGGACTGACGGTGACGCTCGCAGTGACCACGATGGACAGCGGGATGGGGACAGCGTGGCTCCAGGCACGGTGTCAACGGCATCAGGCGATCGCTCCCGGCTCGATGACGTCGCCCGCGAAGATCCGCCGAGCCTCGGCCACGAGGTCCATTCCCTGCTCCGTGGTCGGGTCACCTTTGGCCTCTATTCAACGGTGGAGTGATGGTATGGATCGCCCTTCGTGCCCTTGCCTTCACGCCTTACCACCCCGGCCTCCACCAGTTCCATGACCGCGGCATAGACCGAGGTCCGTTTCAGCCCTGTGGCCTCCACGAGCTGACCGCTCGTCAAGGGCTCGGCGGTGAGGACGGAGCGGACCGCCCGCTTGGCTTCCTCCACCGCGAAGTTGACGGCCGAGCCGAGTGGGACGTAGCCGGCGTCTGTCAGCTCGATCACTGCCCGGGGTGATCATGCCGGCGAATCCAACCGACGGGATGAAGTACCGCCAGGAGTACTACGCCGGGGAGGCCGAGGATAACGGCGAGATCCTGAGCACCGAGGAGCAGGCGGAGGTCCCGTACGGGGGCACTTCGATGACGCGATTCTGACGAAGGACACGATCGCGATCGAGACCGATGTCGTTGAGTACAAGCTCTACGCCCGCGACGTTGGCCCAAGTCCTCGTGCTCGGTATTTCAAGGGGCGGCGGACGCGAGGAGCTCGCCTCCGTCGAGCAGGTCGACGAGGGGGCCGGCCGCCTCGCGGGCACGACGGCTCTCGGCGAGAAATACCGATAGGCGACGCCGACGCTTTGATATTCCTCGCCATTGGCGTTCGGCACGAGTCGGGCGACCGGTTCAATGGGGACGCCGTGCCGTGGGATTCCCCCGCCACCCCTCCGTGGGCACAGGATGCCAATGCGGTGAACCACGCACCGGCTTGGTCCCGAAGTGCGGTGTCTGCGTGCACCGAACCTCGAAGGGTGGCCCACATGGCCATGAAGTCATGCCAGTCAACGAGGCCCGGGCGCCGCGCCCGGGCCTCCGATGCACTTGCAGCGGCCGCGGCCGCTCAGTCGGACCTATCGCCGCTCGGCTGCCAGCCGGGGACGAACTGCAGCCCACTCGTGGGATGCACCGCGTACAGTCCGCTGCCGTCGGCGTTCATGACATAGACGTTGCGCGACTCGGGCAAGACCCGAACGAAGGCGATCTGGGTGCCGTCCGGCGACCAAGCGGTGCCGAAGTCGTCGCCCGCGTCAAACGTGAGCTGGGTGCTGCCGCTGCCGTCGGCGTTCATGACCCAGATGTTGCCGAGCGTTCCGCCGGCCTCGTCGAAGGCCGAATATGAAATGCGTCTCCCGTCAGGGCTCCAATCCGGCAGCTGATCTTTGGGCTGCGGATCAAGCGTGAGCTGGGTCTTGCCGCTGCCGTCGGCGTTCATGATCCAGATCTGGCCCACGCCGCTCGCATCGCTGACGTACGCGATGCGAGTGCCGTCGGGAGACCACACCGGAAAGGCCTCGATGCCCGGGCCATCGGTCAGGCGAATTGGGTCGCTGCCATCGGCGTTGATGACCCAGATGTCGTCCTCGCCGGTGAACGCGATCCGGCTGCCGTCGGGTGAGAAGTCGGGGAAGGTGGCGAAGCCGTTCAGGTGCGTCACCTGCCGCTGCTGCGTCCCGTTTTGTTTCATGACCCAGATTTCGAACGTGCCGCTCGCGGCGCTGCAGTAGGCGATCTCCTTGCCGTCGGGCGAATACGCGGCACAGGCATCGAACGCCGGATCGGTGGTCAGGCGCCGCAGTGCCTGGCCGTTCGGCAACACGCTGTAGACATCGACGTTGCCGTCCTCTCCCCTGATCGCGAACGCGAGGCGCCCGTTGTGCGAGCCGGAATACGTCGCTGACGCGGGGCTGACCAGCAGCATCAGCAGCGCGATCAGGATGAGGCCGCCGCCCGCCGCCCGGACCAATCTTGGATGAGGCCCATCAAGAGCAGCACGACGAGAAAACTCTGTCAGCATGGCATGAGCACCTCCGACTCGGCGGGGCGGTCTCGCCAGTGGCTCGGCGCGGTCCGCGGGCGGCCGTATCCAAAGACCACGCGTCGACGCCTCCCGTCGGAACGGTTATACCGCTACACACGCTCCTTGTCGAGCCACTTATCCATAGTCCGGGACTGGATCCGCGGCGGGCGACAGCGTGAAAGCCGGGCGTCCGCGGACGGACGAAATGGCTTCCTGTCTTGACCTTCACTCGCGGGGCGCGGCGCCCCTAGGACGCTATAGGCGCCAGGAGTTAGAAGTCCATGTCTCCACCGCCGTGGCCCTGACCACCGCCGGCGGCTGCCTTCTCCTTCTCGGGGAGGTCGGTCACCAGCGTCTCGGTGGTCAGGACCATGCCGGCGATCGAAGCGGCATGCTGGAGGGCGGATCGCGTCACCTTGGCGGCGTCCACGATGTCCTTGGCGAACATGTCGCCATAGTCGCCCTTGAGCGCATCGTAAGCCCCGGCCGACCGCGAGCTCCCGGACCGCAGCCACGACGACGGACCCTTCCTGGCCGGCGTTCTCGGCGATCTGTCGCACCGGCGCCTCGAGGGCACGGCGCAGGATGTTGACGGCGGTCCTCCTACTCAGGACTCCGTATCGACGCCTCGCCCTCTACGGCGGGGCGTCTCTCTTATGTCCAGGAGTGTACGCCTGTTGCTGCCAGTTTGCTGCCAAACTTAGGTGCCGAAGGTGAGATTCGAACTCACACGCCCTTGCGGACAGCGGATTTTAAGTCCGCCGCGTCTACCATTCCGCCACTTCGGCAGGCGATCCCGAGGAAACGATTCTAGGCTGGCAGAACGACAGCACGCGCGACACGCTCGACGGGCTACCATGCGCCCGGCTCAACCCTGATCGCGCCACCATCCATCTCGCCCAGCCGTACACGGAGGACATAGATGCGCCGAACCATCCTCGCTGGCCTGTTCCTGGCCGGCACCCTGACCGCTTGTGCCACAGCGGCGCCAGCGACTCAGGCACCTGGCCCTACCGGCGGTCCTGACACGCAGCCGAGCATCGCTGTCCCGTCGGTCGCGCTGCCGAGCGGCTTGTTCTCCTTCCCCAGCTTCAATAGCGATGAGGATCTGGCTGCCCGCTTCCCGGCCTCGATCGCCGGATCTCCGGTGGAGGTCCAGACGCTCCGGGTGGCTGACTTCCTGCAATTCTTCGAGGACGATCCGGAAGGGCGCGCCGAGTTCGAGGCATTCGTCACCGCTGTCGGTGTGCCGGCCGAGGCCATCAGCATCGGCTTCGGCTCCTTTACATATGAAGACTCCACGGAACAGCTGTTTGCGATCCGTGCCGCGGGCGCCGATCCCGCTCGGTTGCAGAACTCGCTCCTCGAGTTCACCCGGGCGAACCAGGACGACCCGGCCAGCGTCCAGGTCACACAGGCCAACATCGGTGGCAAAGCCGCCTCCATCGTGACCACGGCTGACGAGACGACCACTTACGTCTACGGTGCTGGCGACGTCGTGTGGACATTCGAGTCCGGAGATACGACTCTCGCCGATCAGGTCATGGGCGCCATCCCCTGAGCGCGACCCGCCCTATCAAGAGCCCCGAGCCGACCAGCCCGGGGCTCTTCCGATTCGGATCGATTGGAGGCGACGAGCGGATTCGAACCGCTGAATAGGGGTTTTGCAGACCCCCCCCTTAACCACTTGGGTACGTCGCCCCGGTTTGGCTGGCCCTCGAGGATTCGAACCTCGGTTCTCGGATCCAAAGTCCGGTGTCCTACCACTAGACGAAGGGCCAATGGTCGTCAAGGGTCGGTCGCTGTGAAGGGGATGGAGCGGAAGACGGGACTCGAACCCGCGACCCTCACCTTGGCAAGGTGATGCTCTACCAACTGAGCCACTTCCGCTCGTCACCGCCGCCCCTGCCCACTATGGGATGGTGCCGAGAGCCAGGATCGAACTGGCGACACCGCGATTTTCAGTCGCGTGCTCTACCGACTGAGCTATCTCGGCCTGCTGGAGCGGCTGCCGGTATCTAACCACGATCGGCCGCCGGGCGACAAGGCGAGTCCCCGGGTAGCGGTCGAATGGCAGCACGCCGCGTCGGTCTCGCGACGACTCGTTCGCCTCACCCCAGGCGGGCAAGGGCCTCCATGCTGGCCGCGTCCAGCGGCGCCTCGCCGGTCAGCTGGCGAAGGCGGTTGACCCGATCGACGAGTGGCGGATGTGTCGCTGTCAGGCCAGCTGCCCGGGACTCGAACTTCTTGATCGGATTGACGATGTAGAGGTGTTGGGTCGCGCGGTTGGCCACCTCGAGCACTTCCTGATCGGCCGCGATCTTGGCCAGCGCCCGCTGGAGGCCGGCCGGGTTGCGCGTCAGTTCCACGCTCGAGGCATCAGCCAGGTATTCACGCTGCCGGCTGACAGCGAGCTGCACCATGCGGGCGAAGAAGGGCGCCAGGATAGAGAGCACCAAGGCAAGCACGAGCAGGATGGCGGCGCCGCCTCCCCCGCCCGAGTCGCGACCTCGCCCGCGGCCGGCCCCACCGAAGAAGGTGAATCGAAGGAAGAAGTCGGCCAGCAGGGCGATGCTACCCACAAGTGCGCCCACGAGCAGGGTGAACCGGATGTCCAGGTTCCGGACATGGGAGAGTTCATGGCCCATGACGCCCTGAAGCTCTTCCCGATCGAGCTTCTGGAGCAGTCCGGTGGTGATGGCGACACTGGCGTGCGCCGGGTCGCGGCCGGTGGCGAACGCGTTGGGCGCGGTGTCGTGGATGAGGTAGACCTTGGGTGGCGGGATGCCGGCGGCGATGGACAGCTCGTTGATCACGTTCATCAACTGCGGCGCATCTGCCGGTTTGACCTCCTTGGCGCCGGAAGCCGCCAGGACCAGGCTGTCCCCGCCGTAGTAGCTGACGGCACTGATGACCAGCGCGATGACGACAGCCACGGCGATAGCCAGGTATCCCCCAGCAAGGGTTCCCGTCAGCGCGTAGCCGATGATGAATCCGACCACGGCAAGGATGGCTACGACGATGGCCACCAGGATCACCGACCGGCGCCGGTTGGACGAGATCTGGTCGTAGAAGCTCTCACGCTGTGCGGTGGCCACAAGACGACCTATGTGAGCCCGTCAGCCGCTGTCGGCTGGGCGCTCAGGCGGGGGGCGGTGCGGAGGGCGGCGCGGCCGGCGCGGACGGCGGGATGCTCGGCGTGGCTGGCGCTGACAGGTTGCCCAGGTCCACGGTCGGTACGGTGGACGCCTCTGGCTCGGCATCGAAGAACTCGCGCGGGCGGAACCCCAGCGGGCCGGCGATGAGCACGTTGGGGATGGTCGCGACTGAGGTGTTGTAGTCCAACACGACCGCGTTGTAGTGCTGCCTTGCGAAGCCGATCTGGTTCTCGGTCGTGGTCAACTGCTCCTGGAGCTCCAGGACGTTCTGATTGGCTTTCAGGTCGGGGTAGTTCTCGACCACGGCGAACAGCGAGCGCAGCGTGCCTGTCAGGGCGTTCTCGGCGGCGGCCTGCTCGGCCGGTCCACGGGCGCCTGCAGCCACCGCGTTCGCTCGGGCCTCCGTCACCTGGGTCAAGACCTGCTGCTCGAACTGCAGGTAGCCACGGACCGCCTGGACCAGGTTCGGGATGAGGTCCCAGCGTCGCTTCAGCTGGACCTCTATCTGGGCGTACGCCTCATCGATACGCAGCCGACGCTGGACCAGTCCGTTGTAGATGACGATGCCGATGATGATCAGCACGGCCACGATGACGAGGACGATGATGATCGCTTCCATCTTCACCTTCTGCGATTGGAGGCTTCGTCTGTGTCGGCGACCAGTCTACCAGCGCAACAGCGGCTGACAGCGCCTCAACGACGTTCGCCGGCTGCGTTCTCGGCCAGCCGCACCTTGACTATCTTGGTCACCAGGTGGACAGGCAGCGGATAGCCGGCCGGAAAACGGATGGTCCCTCGCCCCGCCAGATAGGGCTTCAGCTCCTCACCCAATGCCTCGACGACCGCCTCGCTGGCGGGGAAGAGGCTGTAGTGGTTCTTGAACGCGGCATAGGACACGAGGAACTGGCCGTGACTCTTGAAGGTCGGCATCTGGTACGAGATCGCCTGGGTCGCTTCGGGGGCGGCTGCCTTGATGGTCTGCCGCAGCTCTTCCACGGCTGCGCGCCGCTCCTCTGGCAGCGCCGCCAGGTAGTCCTCTACGCTGGTCGGTGCGGCCATGCGCAGTCTCCTTTGGTGACGCAACCACCCGCCGGACGACTCGCTACGTGCTCGGGAGGGGCTGGTGGGCGGTGAGGGACTCGAACCCCCGACTTCCTCGGTGTAAACGAGGCGCTCTGACCAACTGAGCTAACCGCCCGATGAGCGGAGATCGAGAAGTGGTGCCCAGGCCGGGACTTGAACCCGGATGACTTGCGTCATACGCCCCTCAAACGTACGCGTATACCAATTCCGCCACCTGGGCACGAGATCCGGGAACGCCCCAAAGGGGATGGTACCGAGGGAGGGACTTGAACCCACACGACCTTGCGGTCACTAGATCCTGAACCTAGCGCGTCTGCCTATTCCGCCACCTCGGCAGGGCGTTCCCGCACGATCGCTCGTTCGGTCTGGAAGCGGTCGTTGATGCTAGCACATCCCATATCGATCCTGACTCCGGACGGGCGGCGCTGGACCGGGACCTCAGCCGATGACCCCGCCCGTCGACTCCGTCGAGAGGAAGCCGAACAGCGACACCAACGCGAAGAGGGCGGCCAGGATGATGGTGAACTGGTAAAGCCGCTTCTCGACACCACGCCGGCTGCGGAAGACGGACGAGTCTCCGCCGAAGGCGGCTGACAAGCCCGCCCCGCGCGATTGCAGCAGCACGGCGGCCATCACGCCGATGCTCACCAATATCTGGGCCACGCCCAGGATGTAGTCCACTTGGCCATCCTCTTCAGCTGCCAGGGCCGGGTCGGCCAGGGCGACGGCAGGATAGCACGACGTCCATCCGGCTCTCCCGCGCGGCTCCCAGCGGAGGGGTAGCCATACGGCGGGAGCTCAGGTGGGTCACCCGTCATCTAAAGCCGTCAGCAGCGAGTGGCCGGTCATGCCTTGCCAGGCAGGCAAGCCCAGGAGCTCCAAGAGGGTCGGCGCGAGGTCGGCCAGTGCTCCGTCGCGCAGGCGCCGACCAGCCGCGGCTCGACCCATCATCAGGACGGGCACTGGGGCCAGCGAATGCGCCGTGACCGGGTGGCCTGCGGCATCGCGCATCTCGTCCGCGTTGCCGTGGTCGGCGGTCACACACAGGAGGGCATCCGTCGACGCCACGACTGCCTCCACTACCCGCGACAGACAGCCGTCGACCGCCTCGATGGCCCTCACCGTGGCCGCCCAGTCGCCCGTATGACCGACCATGTCGGGATTGGCGTAGTTGGCCACGATGAAGTCGTACTCGCCGCCTTCTATGGCGGCCACCAGGCCGTCGGTCACGCCCGCCGCGCTCATCTCGGGGGCAAGGTCATAGGTCGCGACCTTGGGACTGGGTACGAGCATCCGCTCCTCGCCGGGCCAGGCCGCCTCCACGCCACCGTTCAGGAAGTAGGTGACGTGAGCGTACTTCTCGGTCTCGGCGACATGGAACTGGCGCCGACCCAGTTCCGAGAAGGCTTGGGCCAGACTGCGGGCGATGGTCGGCGGGAACAGGACCCGAACAGGCAGGTCCTCCTGGTAGCGGGTCATCGTTGCGACCAGCGTCCCGGCCGGTCGATGCCCGCGCTCGAAGGCGTTGAAACCAGCGCCATCGACCAGGGCGTGCGTGAGCTGCCGGGCGCGATCGGCTCGGAAGTTACAGTGGATGACCACGTCGCCGGGCCGGACCGCTCCTTCGACGCTCTCGACGACAGTTGGGGTCACGAACTCGTCGTCCTCGCCCCGCCGGTAACCGCCAGCGATTGCGTCCGTGGCGCTCGGTACCGAAAGCCCGCGGCCATGGACGATGGCCTGATAGGCCTGTGCAGTGCGCTCCCAGCGCTTGTCGCGGTCCATCCCGAAGTAGCGGCCGCCGAGCGTGCCGATCCGTGCGCCAGGGTGAGCAGCGGCGAGGCGGCCGATCAGGTCGGCCAGGTGACCGTCGGCCGACCTGGGCGGCGTGTCACGGCCATCGAGCATCGCATGGACTACCACATCGGCGATGTCGAGCCGTGCCGCGAGAGCGGCCAGGGCGACCAGGTGTCGATCGTTGGCGTGCACGCCACCAGGTCCGATGAGGCTCAGGAGATGGAGTCGGCGGCCGGGCCGCGAAGCTTCCATCAGCGTATCGAGCAGGACAGCGTTGGCATCGAGTGTGCCATCGGCGATGGCCGCGTCGATGCGTGGCAGATCCTGGACCACCGGACGCCCCGCCCCCAGGTTGAGATGGCCGACCTCACTGTTGCCCATCTGGCCGCCGGGCAGCCCGACGGCTGGTCCCGAGGCTTCCAGTCGAGCGTGCGGCCAATCTGCCAGGCACTTCCGCCAGGTGGGCATGCGCGCGGCGGCGATGGCGTCGCGCTCGGGGTGACGGCCGATGCCGAAGCCGTCGAGGATGACGAGGATCAGTGGCCGGGGCGGTGAGACGGCGGCCGGCACTCGCCTACCCCACGGGGTCTTGGGCGACTCGGGCCCGCGCTGTCAACGCCGCACGGGCCACGATGCCCGCCATCTCATCGACCTTCAGGCTCGCCCCGCCGACGAGAGCGCCGTCGATGGACGGCTCGGCGATGAATTCAGCCATGGTGGAACTGGTGACGCTGCCGCCATAGAGCACCGGGATGGCCGCTGCGTCGGGCCAGCCGAGGGCGTCGAGGGCGTCGCGGATGGCCTCAGCCATGACCGCCGCATCGACCCCGCGCGCCGTCCGACCGGTGCCGATCGCCCAGACTGGCTCGTACGCCACGACCAGGCCTGCCTGGCCCAGCTCGCCCTTCCCGGTCAGGGCCGACGATGCGCCCTTCAGCTGGTCGCGGACAGTGACCTCGGCGAGCCCCGCTTCGCGCTCTGCCAGCCGCTCGCCGACGCACAGTATCGGCCGGAGCCCGGACTCCAGGCAACGCTCCAGCTTCCGACCGATGACATCGTCCGTCTCGGCCTGGTCTCGTCGGCGTTCGGAGTGTCCGACGATGCACCAGCTGGCCAGGCCGCGAAGCATGGGCGCCGAGATCTCACCGGTGTGGGCGCCGAACGGTCGGTCATGCACGTTCTGGGCACCGACCTCCACGCCCGTGCCAGCCACGGCCGCGGCGACCGCCGCCAGGGCGACGAATGGTGGGCAGATGACACGGCCGATGGCATCGTCTGAGGTAGCGGCAGCGATGGCGACGGCCAGATCGGATGCCTCCAAAGGCGTCGTATGCATCTTCCAGTTGGCGACCACCAAGACCGGCCGTGCGACGGTCGTCACCGTGGGCCTCTCGCCAGCGCGACCTGCTCTGCTGCTGCCTCCAGTCGACGGATCGCCCGCTGTACCCGTGCCCGGCTGGCGCCCGTGCGTGTGGCCATCTCCGTGAAGGTCGACTCGGGCGTCTCGAGACGGATCCTCGCCAACGTGCGCGTAAACTCCGGCAGCCGCTCCAGATCACGCTCGTTCAGGGCTTGGACGGCGCGACCCTGACGGGCACTGCTGGCGGCACTCCGGGCCAGATTGGCACCCTCGGCATTGACGACCCGATTGAGGTGCCCGGCCAGCGAGGCACCGACCCCGCGAGCCTCAGATTCCAGCGCCGCTGCCGTGGCGCCAGCACGCCGCAGGAAGCCGAGCACCAGCTCGCGATCCTTCCAGGTGACGACGCCGCGTCCGCGCCGCAGGCGCCAGGA
>JACCYW010000282.1 GCA_013696275.1 Chloroflexota bacterium
GAACCACGTCAGGTCCGGAAGGAAGCAGCGTTAAGCGCTGCTCGCCGGGTGCCGCGGATCGGCCTGATCCGAGCCGATCACCTCGTTGGGCCCATGAGCGTCCTCGGTCGACAGAGGGTGCACGGCATACCATCCCGCCGCCATGCCGTCCGCGGCGGCATCCGTCATCCTGAGGTCGATGGCCATCGGACCGACCACCCAAGACCCCGCCCAGGCGCCCCACCAGGCCCTGTATCGGCGTTGGCGCGCCCAGACCTTCGAGCAGATCGTCGGCCAGCCAGCGGTCGTGACGACCCTGCGCAACGCCGTGCGCCTGGACCGCCTGGCCCACGGTTTCCTGTTCGTCGGGCCGCGGGGAACGGGCAAGACATCGATGGCGCGCATCCTCGCCAAGGCGGTCAATTGTGCCGACCTGCGGGACGGCGAGCCGTGCGATGCGTGTCCATCGTGCGTCGCGATCCGCGAGGGTCGTGCGCTCGATGTGATCGAACTGGACGCGGCCTCCAACAACCGCGTCGATGACATGCGCGAGTTGCTGCCGCGCGTCTACACGGCCGCTTCGGACCTTCGTCAGAAGGTCTTCATCATCGATGAGGTGCAGCGCATCAAGGAGGGCTGGGATGTCCTGCTCAAGACGCTGGAGGAGCCGCCCGATGGGGTCCTTTTCATCTTCTGCACCACCGATCCCAGCCAGATCCGGCCAGCGGTCGTCTCCCGGTTGCAGCGGTACACCTTTCGACCGCTGAGGCCGGATGTGATCCGCGCCAAGCTCGAGCGGATCATGGCCGAAGACCGCCGCTCGGTAGATCCGGACGCACTCGGACTCATCTCGCGGCTGGCGGCCGGTGGCATGCGCGACGCCGAGTCGATGCTGGACCAAGTCCTCGGCAGCGACGAGGACCCCATCACGGAGGCATCCGTGAGGGACCTGCTGGGCCTGGCCGAGGCCAGCTCCGTCGACTCCTTCCTCGACGCGCTGATGACCGGCGATGCGTTGGCCGGCATCGCCGTGCTCGACAGGACCGAACAGGATGGCCGTGACTTGGTCTCGTTCGCCGAACAGGTCGTGCTGGCACTGCGGGAGCGGCTGGTGGAGGGGATGTCCAGCGGCGCCAGCCGAGGAGCCACGCCAGCCGACCTTGCGCGAGTGGCGCGTCGTCTTACCGGGATCGACGCGAGCCGCAGCGGGCTGGGCGGATACCGCTGGCAGCTCGAGCTGGCCCTGCTCTCGGCGGCCGGCACGTCAACGAGCCCGCCGCGCGTCAGCTCGCACGAGGCGCCGACCGCGCAGGCGGCGCAGCCGCCGCCTCCGGCCCAAGGGTCGACCGCCCAGGCCGCGGAGCCGGCTTCCAGTGGCCAGGAGCCTTCTCCTCCTCCAGCCGCCCCAGACACGCGGACGCCGGCATCCGACGACATGAAGGAGATGCTCGAGCGCGTGCGCATGGGCTGGCCACAGGTGGTCGATCATGTAGCTCGCAACCCAGCCAATCGGCCGCTCATCGATGCCTGTCGACCAGTCGAAGTGCGTGACGGCCTCGTGATCCTGGGCTTCCCTGAAGACAAGGCCTTCCTGCGCGACATAGCCGAACGCAAGAAGGCCGCCCTTGAGGAGGGCCTCAGGCTCATCCTGGGTCGACCGGTCGGCGTACGCTGCGTGGTCACCAACATCGCCCTGACCGGGGCCCCGGACACCGAGGCGGCCGACCTGGTGGCGCATGCGCGACGGATCTTCCACGACGACATGGCCGAAGTCGGCGAGATCAGCTGAGACCGCAGGCAGGAGACGTTCGATGGGCATGGGCAACCTGGCCAGGATGGCGCAGCAGATGCAGGCTGATATGGCGCGTACGGAGGAGGAGTTGCGCTCGCTCCGCCTCGAGGGAACCGCTGGCGGCGGCGCGGTCACGGCGGTCGTGACGGGTCGCCAGGAGCTCGTCTCGGTCACCATCGATCCCACGGTCGTCGATCCGGAGGACGTCGAGATGCTGCAGGATCTGGTCACGGCAGCCGTCAATGACGGGCTCCGGTCGGCCCGTGAAGAGGCTGAGCAGCGGATGGCGCGGGTGACCGGCGGGCTGCGCATCCCGGGCCTCGGCTGAGGTCGGCTTGTCGGCCATCGTCGAGCCGGTCGCGCGCCTCATCGAGGCGTTCGGCAGGCTTCCCGGGGTCGGGCCCAAGACTGCCCAGCGCCTCACCTACCATATCCTCCGGGCAGCCGACGCGGAGGCCCGGAGTCTCGCCGCGGCGCTCGTGGCGGTGCGCGACGAGGTCGTCTTCTGTGAGAGCTGCTTCAACATCAGCACCGGGCCACTGTGCCCGATCTGCCTCGACCCTGACCGCGACGAGAAGTGGTTGTGTGTCGTGGAAGAACCGCTCGATGTGCTGGCGCTGGAGAGGACGGGGGCGTTTCGCGGCCGTTACCACGTCCTCCATGGGGCCATCTCGCCGATGGACGGCATCGGCCCCGATCGCCTGCGGGTACGTGAGCTCCTGGAAGTATGTGCCCGGCGATGTGCTGAAGGCGACCCCATCACGGAGGTGATCCTGGCCACCAATCCGACGCTGGAGGGAGAGGCCACGGCGATGTATCTGGCCGAGCGTCTGGCCGCTGACGTGGCGTCCATCACTCGCATCGCTCGGGGCATCCCGGTCGGTGGCGACCTGGAATACGCTGATGAGGTCACCCTTGTCCGCGCCCTTCAGGGCCGGCGCGAGGTCGAGAGCTCCCTGCCCCGGTGAGGCGGCGGGAGTGAGTCGCCTCGAGGCGGACTCGCTCGAACGATGAGTCCGCTGCTGGCTGAGATCGGCCTGCGGTTGGCCAAGACCATACTGGTCGGGCTACTTGCGGCAGGGCTGTACCTCGTCGCCACGAGCGTGCTGGGCGAGCCGGGATCGATCAGTCTGGCCCTGCTCTGCTGGATCTCGGCGGCACTCTTCTGGCTGCTCATCGAGACGAGCCCGCTCTGAGATCGGCCGGCCGGGCATGGACCACCTGCGCTTGACGATTGGGGGCCAGCCGGGTACTCTGCCAACCTGCCGCGTCCGAACCCGAGCGGGTCGGACGGCTGGTCAGCCGGGATACCGGGATCAGCCCACAGCCCCCATCGATTGACACCCAACCAAAGCGCATGGCACACTGTGCCGCTGCGCCGTGTCCTTCGCAGGTCGGACGCAGGAACCTTAACAAGTGAAGAGTGGTAGGAAATCCGGATATGCGTACGAGCGGGAGAAAGACCCCGAGATCCAACGATCGACCGAAAGGTCGAGAGTTTTGTCGGAGAGTTTGATCCTGGCTCAGGATAAACGCTGGCGGCGTGCATGAGACATGCAAGTCGAACGAGTGACTCGGGCTTGCTCGAGTCACTAGTGGCGGACGGCTGAGTAACGCGTAGGTGACCTGCCCCGAAGTGGGGGATAACTGCCCGAAAGGGTGGCTAATACCGCATGTGGTCACACGTTCGATCGTGTGAGTGAAGCCGCAAGGCGCTTCGGGAGGGGCCTGCGTCCGATTAGCTCGTTGGTGGGGTAACGGCTCACCAAGGCGACGATCGGTAGGTGGTCTGAGAGGACGATCACCCAGACTGGGACTGAGACACGGCCCAGACTCCTA
>JACCYW010000287.1 GCA_013696275.1 Chloroflexota bacterium
CGCCTGCCCGGCGGCTACACGTGGACGCCGGCGAAGGACCTCATCGACGAGCTGTCATGGGCCAAGAGCAGGCGCATCCGGCCCGAGGGCTACGGCATGGCGCTGGCGGGTCGGACACCGCCGATCCCGGTCGAGCTCTTCGTTGGCCTCTATCGCGACTACGAGCGAGCCAAGTCGAGGCAGGGCGTCATCGATTTTGACGACATGCTGACCTTGACCGTCGACCTGCTCGAGACCGACGAGGAGGCAGCGCGGCAGGTCCGCGGCCGCTACTCGTGGTTCAGCGTGGACGAGTACCAGGACACCAGCCCCCTCCAGCATCGGCTGCTCGAGCTGTGGCTGGGCGATCGGCGCGACGTCTGCGTGGTCGGCGATGAGGATCAGACGATCTACACGTTCGCAGGCGCGACCCCGGAGTACCTGATCGGGTTCTCCACCCGTTACCCGGATGCGCGCGTGATCGCGCTGACCGAGAACTACCGCTCGACCCCGCAGATACTGACGCTGGCTAACCGGCTGATCGCATCGACGGGGCGGTCGAAGGACCTGCAGGCGACGCGGGGTGCCGGGCCCGAGCCCGCGATAGACGCGTTCGATGACGGCGAGGCGGAGCTGGCCGGGATCGTGGCGCGAGTCCGCTCACTTCTCGACGCGGGCGTTAACGGGCGAGAGATCGCCGTCCTCGTCCGACTGAACGCGCAGATCCCCGCCCTGGAGGCCGCCTTTACGCGCGCTGGCCTTCCCTACCAGGTGCGCGGGCAGCGCTTCTTCGAACGGCGGGACGTGCGGTCGGCCGTGGAAGCGCTGGGTCGGGCAGGCGGCGGGGCGGCGGGGCCGGCGTTCGTGCCGGCCGTGCTGGACGTCTGGTCGAAACGCCTGGGGTTCGAGCGGGACGGGGCGATCGTCGGCGGCGAGGCGCGTGAGCGGCAGGCAGCCTTGTCGACTCTGCTCTCGATCATCGAGTCGGTCGTGTCGGCGGACCCGTCGGCCGGGCGCGACGATGTCCTGGCGGCGCTGGGGAAACGGGCGGAGGCAGAGCGTTCCGGGTCGGCCCATGGGGTCGAGCTCCTGACGCTACATCGAGCAAAGGGGCTCGAGTGGGACGCCGTCTTCCTGCCGTCCCTGGAGGAAGGGCTGCTGCCGGTCGCCCAGGCCAAGGACGATGACGCGCTGCTCGACGAGGAACGCCGGCTGCTCTATGTCGGCATCACGCGCGCGCGCGTGCACCTGATGCTGTCGTGGTCACACGAGCGGTCTGCCGGGCAGGGGAAGGTGTCGCGGCGTCATCAGAGCAGGTTCTTGCGGGATATCGCGGCGTCGGCGCCGCGGCGGGTGTCACCGCGAGCTCCAGCGAGGCGGCGGGATGTCGACGGCGCAGGGCTCGCGGGATCGACTGCCGCTGATGGACCGGTTATGGCCGCGTTGCGCACTTGGCGGTTGGAACGCGCGCGGGCCGATGCGGTACCACCGTATGTGATCGCCCATGACTCGACGCTGGCGCAGATCGCCGAGCGGCGGCCGGGTTCGCTCTCGGCGCTGGCGCGTGTGCCGGGCATCGGACCAGCCAAGCTGGACAAGTACGGGCTGCAGATCCTGGCGGTGGTCGCCGAGCTATCGGCTCGTCCGCAGAGCGCATAGCCGTCGCGACTCTTCAACCGCCCGGGGTCGCGACGCCATCGATGCGGTAGACGATGCCCGTGGCAGTCGCCATCAGCAGCGCCCCACTGCTCGGCTCGATCTCAAGGGCAAGGACATCGCTTATGGCGAACTCCAGCGGGAAGATGCCCGCCTGGGTCGAACTGCCACCGCCAACGATGCGCGTGAGCGTCCCATTCGGCGCCATCCGCATGACGACCTGGCCGAGGTCGCCGTAGGAGGTGGGGGTGGGGTGCCGGATGAGTCCGCTTGCGTGGCGCCCGAAGTCGCCGCCGGCGATGGCGGGGTGGTGATGCCGGAGGTGGCGCTCCCGAGCATGCCGCCAGTACGAGACATGCCCCGACCGTAGCGCCCAAGCGCCACAGGGTCGCCGTCTCTGATCGCAGATCACTCATGGGTCACCGCAGTACGTAGCGGCACCTTGACACCGGCCGACCTTGGCGGTTCAGCCCTCACAGCCGATCCCGTCGTTATCGCCGTCGAAGCGATGCGGATCCGAGCCCGTGACCCGGAAGTCGCGGAACGAAACGTCGTCACAGTCAAGGTCCGGTGGAGGCGGTGGGATGCATACGCCGGGATAGGACGGGTGGCACGGTCCGCCTCCGCCGACGCCACCGCCACCGCCACCGCCTCCGCCTCCGCCGCCGTTGCCCCCGCCGCTTTCGCAACCTACGCCATCGCCGTCTCCGTCGAAGCGGTGTGGATC
>JACCYW010000290.1 GCA_013696275.1 Chloroflexota bacterium
GACCATGCAGCGCTCGCCCGACATGGTGCGGCCGTCCTTTCACCCTCCGCGGGTGGTCCCTACAACGTGCTCCTCCATGGCTCGGTCGGAGCACTCGGCAACGGCATGGTCGGCACCAGACTGGGCATCGTCCGTCTCATCGCGGCCCAGGGCATCCCCGTCCATGTGTGGCTGACGACGGGTATGCCGACCATGGAGGGGTCTCGTGCCAGCGCGTGGGAGCTGAGCCAGGCTGGGCTTCCGCACACCGTGCTGCCCGACCCGGCGGTCGCCTGGCTGTTCGCCAACGAGCGGCTCGACGCGGTCGTGCTCGGCGCGGATTGGTTGGCCGCCAACGGCGATGCGGCGGTGCTGACGGGCGCAGCCGCCATGGCCATCATCGCTGCCGCCGGTCCGACCGAGCACGCTGCGGCGCCGGACGAGCGCCCGGATCGACGGCCGACGGTCATGCTCTGTGCGCCACTGTCGTGCCTGGACCCGACCGCGGCGAGTGGTCTGGCGATGCCGCCAGATCGGCGCAGCAGGCAGGAGATAACGTCGGATCTGGCCGCCACGTGGGGTGCTACCTCGGTCGGCCCGGCGGTCGACCTGGTGAAGGCAGGATGGCTGGACAGCATCGTCACCGAGGAGGGGGACTTCGTCCCGAACGATCCGCCGGCCCTTCTGGGCGCCCTTCGGGCCAGGGATGAGCGGCGCGACCCGGCCGTCCGGATGGCCATCTGATGGCGGCCATCGCGCGTACCGGAGCAGCGCATAGCCCGGCGCTCGAGGTGCGGGCGACTCGCGACCGTGAGCTACTGCGCGAGTTCCTCGATACCGATCGACTCTTCTCGGCCTACGCCATCTGTGATCTTGACGACAGGGAGTTCCCGAGGACCCGGTGGGGGATCGCGCTGGACGATGGCCGAGCGGTCGCGGTCTGCATGGAGTACTCGGGCATGAATCCGCAGCCGCTGTTCGTGATGGGTACCTCGGTCGGCATCGAGGCTGTCCTGGCCGACGTCATCCGACCGCGTGTCGCCTACCTCGCCGCGCGAAGCGCATCGTTGCCCGCCGTGCAGCGCCAATATCACGTCGGTGCTGGGCCACCGATGGTCCGCATGTGGGTCGATCGGGACTCCTTCGCAGGTCATCCGGGCGACGCCGTGCGCATCCACCCTGGCCAGATCGATGAACTCAACCGGCTCTACGGACTGGGCACCGCTTCGTGGCTGCCAGTGGACGCGGTGGCGAGTGGTGTGTACTTCGGCGTGGAGGTGGACGGACGGCTGGTCGCCGCGGCCGGTACCCACGTGGTCAGTCGCGAGGCCCGCCTGGCGGCGGTAGGTAACGTGCTGACCCATCGCGATCACCGCGGCCAGGGTCACGCCAAGCGAACGACCGGTGCCGTGACCGCGGAGCTGTTACGGACATGCGACCAGGTGGTGCTCAATGTCCGCTCCGACAATCCGCCTGCCCTGGCCGCCTATCGAGCCCTCGGGTATCAGGACTACATGCACTTCGAGGAACGTCTCATCCGCCGTCGCGGCACGTTGTGGGACGCCATCGTCATGCCGCTCAGGCGCTGGTTCCCGGACCGACGCTAGCCCCGCAGGATCGTCCTGAGCGCCTCATCAGGATCGACCCTGTGGGCGACGAGGCGCGTCAGCAGATCGCCCGCTCGTTCTATCGGGCCATGGCCAGGCCGGCGTGCCGTGGGTCGGTCGACCCACAGTGGCCGTTGCCCGTTGAGGCGCGCCCAGCCAAGTCGGCGCGCCCAGCGCAGCAGCGCTCGCATCGACCGCAGTCGACCTCCGCTCACCCACCGCAGGCGGCCGGCTGAGCCCCACATCACCAGCTGTCCGCGCCCCCGAGGCCAGTCCCTGTCGGCCGACCGCAGCACCGTGCCATGGTCGGCGGCACCGGCCAGGAAGTCGGCGGCGTCGCTCAGGGATGCAGGATCGAAGGGTCTGAGCCAGCACTCTCGCGTCGCGTCCAAGGCGCCTTCATAGCCGTGACGACGCATCCCGTCGGCGCAGATGAGCGCGACACGAGCCTGATCGAGAGGACTCAGCTCAGCGCGCCATGAGTCGATGCGCGAAGCATCTATGGGGGCTATGACGCGCGCCTTCCACGGCCCTTCGTCGGCCAGCTCACTCGCGCCCCGGCCAGGTAGCAACATTGCCGGGTCGAGTGGCTCGCCCAGGAATGCCGCCAAGCGGGCGAGTTCGGTCTGCGGATCGGTGACGAGGTCCTCGTAGCGCAGCGTCAGGGAGCTCGGATCAGACTCGAACCAGCGCCACGAGACAGCGTCAGCCTGGCGCCACAGGTAGGCCGCCCCGACCGCCGTGCGCGGCCCGAAGGGAACGCCGGCGAATGAGGCGGCCACCGCGCGAGGATCGCGGACGATGCGCACGATGGCTGCGTCGGGCCAGGCCTGTCGGATGCGCGCCACCCTCACCAGATGCCGGGGCGTCTTCTCCACCCAGCGTGCTTTGCCGCGGGCCCGCGCATACGGCACGGTGAGCGCCTCCATGAGCGCCGCTGGCGACGGGGTGCGGCCGATCAACTCGCGCCGGACATCGTCTGCGGTCAGACCATAGTCGTCGAGCACCGCATAACCATCGGCGCGGCGCATCCGGGTCAGGAAGTCGACCGCTCCGGCAGGCCAGGCCGGGTCCTGCAGGATGCGCCGCCAGCCATACCCACCGGCCCGATCGAACAGCCCGGTCTCCGGCCCGCAGGCCATGTGCGGGTGGGCGTTGAGGATGGCCGCCAGCAGCGTGGTGCCCGACCGGCTGTGCCCGACGACGAAGACTGGCCCGCGCGGTGCTCCGGACTTCGTTTCCTTCACTCCCGAGCGTTGACGAGCGGGACGATCGCCTCGATGACCGCAGCCACCTCTTCCTCTGTGTTGTAGAAGGCGGGCGACAGGCGGATGATGCCCGGCCGGGCATCGACGATCCTGCCCTGGCTGGCCAGGGCCGCCACCACCGGCGCCGGATCGGCGACGGCGATGGCCACGATGCCGGCCCGCCATGCAGGATCGCGCACCGCCTGGACGGGCACTCCGGCCTCTTCCGCCAGGCGGATGCAGAGAGTCCCCAGGTCCACAGTGCGCGCGTGCAGCGCCTCCACCCCGATCTCGCGGACCAAGCTCATGCCGCCACGAGCGATGAAGGCCGCTGGCACTGCCGGCGTGCCCATCTCGAACTTGCGTCCGTCAGTGGCGAGATCCAGGTGCTCGACGTCGAACGCGAACTGGCGAGCACTCGAGAACCAGCCTGTAGTGGTCGGATCGAGCGCATCGCGGATCTCCGGTCTAAGCCATAAGAAGGCGTTGCCAGGGCCGCCGAACAGCCACTTCAGCGTACCCGAGACGTATGCGTCCACATCCAATGCTGCGACGTCGGTGGGTATCAGCCCTGACGCCTGGTACCCATCGGCGATGAGCAGCGCGCCATTCCGGTGACAGATGCGAGCCAGGCCGGCCAGGTCCTGCACCGCTCCGGTGGTGTAGTAGACGTGACCCGTCGCCACGGCCGCCGTCCGTTCATCGATGGCCGCCTCGAAGTCGGCCAGGGGCACGGTCAGGCCGTCCGGGGAGGGGAGCACGACGAGTTCCACACCCAACGATCGACGCGCCAGCCATTGGTGTCCGACGGTCGGAAAGTCGAGCGCGGTGGTGATGACCCGCGGCCGACGTGCTGTTGGCCTGGGAGAGACAGCGAAGCCCCATGCCTCGGCGAGCCGCGCGGCCGTGGTCGGTTCACCGCTGTGGAGCGGCCCCATGGCCGATGCGACCGAGGCCAGCGCGACCGAGACGTTGGGGGCCAGCGCGACCTCCGATCCTGGCCGGCCGATGAGCCACCCGAAGTCATCGCGCAACGCGGCCAGCTCGTCCATCCAGTGGCTGTACCAGGCGCTCGCACCGAGCCGCTCCCACTGGTCCAGGAACTCGTCCAGCTTGTGCCGGCCGCGAGCCGGCAGTGCCCCCAGGGAGCAGGTATTCAGGTAGGTCGTCGCGGACAGGAGCGGGAATTCAGGGCGGTAGCGCAGCAGTCCCGAGTCGCGCGCCGCTTGCCCGCTTGGGGCCGACGTGATGGTCACGCTGACATCTTGGGCGATGCCGAGCTCAAGCGCTACGCAGCGGCCCGGCCAAGGGTGGCCACGGCCGGGACGATGTCCGTCGCGAACGCTCGCAGATGGGCCAGGTCGTGGACATCGGGCATGTTCACGATGACGTGCTCGATGCCTTCATCAGCCTGCTGCGCGATCATCGCCACCACGTCCGCTGGCCGTTGGCGTCCCGGCCGAAGGTCGACCTCCAGCAGGGCTGTCTTCTCGATG
>JACCYW010000339.1 GCA_013696275.1 Chloroflexota bacterium
GTTGGTTTCCTCCTGATGACTCCGCTGCAGCGCCTTTCGACGGCCAACGTCTTCAGCGCCTATGACGGGCTGCCAAGGTCGGGTCAGGGCGCGCGCGGCGCGGTGGCACGACTCGCTGACGCGATGCGATGCGGCCTGGACGGCGAAGGGCTGACCGGACATGCGGCCGACCTGGCCGAGGCGAATGACCTGTGGCCGGCGGCGTCTGTGGTCGATCCCGGCCTGCCCGAGCTTCGCGCCCGACTGGCTGCGCTGTTGGGACGGCCCATCCTGCTGACCGGGTCCGGACCGACCCTGGTGGCTCTGTATCCTTCGGTCGCGGCAGCACTGGAAGCCGGCCGAGAAGTAGCTCACGAGCAGTCGGACCGGGTGTCCATCGCGAGCATGGCGGCGGTCGATCAGGTCGCTACTCTCGCATCGTGGAGGTTCTCATGACCCGTCGAAGTCTCAGCACGGATGCGGCACCCGCCGCCATCGGCCCGTACAGCCAGGGCATCGATGCTGACCCGATGATCTATACCTCCGGTCAGCTGGGCATCGACCCACGGACCGGCGAGCTGGTCGCAGGTGGCATCGTCGAGGAGGCGAGGCGCGCGCTCGACAACATCGGCGCCGTATTGGACGCTGCTGGCGTGAGCTACGCGGACGTGGTGAAGACGACGGTCTTCCTGGCCGACATCGCTGACTTCGCGGCCCTCAACGATGTCTACGGGAGCTACTTCTCCGACTCGCCGCCAGCACGTTCGACCTTCGCCGTGGCAGCGCTGCCGAAGGGTGGACGCGTGGAGATCGAGGCCATCGCAGTCCGCCAGCGCGTTTGACACGCGCCCCGGCTGACCCCTAGAGTCAGCCAGACTCGATGCCCAAGACGCCTCCATCACCCGCCGGCGGGGACGCCCCGTCGTGACCGATACGGATCCAGACCAACGGACGACGGCGGTCGTCCTCGCGGCCGGGCTCGGCACGCGCATGCGATCGCGACTCCCCAAGGTCCTCCACCCGGTGTGTGGCCGCCCGATGCTGGCCTATGTTCTCGATACGGCCACAGTGGCGACCGCCAGCCGGCCCCTGGTCGTCTACTCACCTGCCGTGTCAGCGATCCGGGAGGTCTTCGCCGAGCGGGCCGACTTCGTGCTCCAGGCGGAGCCTCGGGGCACCGGCGACGCCCTGCGGACGGCCGTCGCCGCGCTGCCCGGAGACGTCAAGCACATCGTCGTGCTCTCGGGCGATGTCCCGCTGGCCCGGCCGGGCATGGTCGGTCAGCTGGTCGGCGACCTGCGGGCAGGCTCGGCCGTGATGGGCCTGGTGACCTACCACGCCGTCGAGCCCGGCGGTCTCGGCCGGATCATCCGTGATGATGATGGCCGGATCGGGCGCATCGTCGAGGAGAAGGATGCCCGGCCAGACGAGCTGATGGTCGACGAGGTCAACGCCGGCATCTACGCTTTCGACCTTGCCTGGCTGCGCGGCCGGATCGGGCATCTCCGACCTTCACCGGCTACGGGCGAGCTGTACCTGCCCGACCTGTTGCTGGTGGCCCGCCAGGACCGCCGCCCGGTCACCGAGCTCCTGGTCCAGGACGAAGGACGGCTGATGGGCATCAATGATCGCGTCCAGCTGCAGATCGCTGAACGGGTCATGCAGATGGAGATCGTCCAGGCCCACCAGCGGACCGGCGTCACCATCGCGGACCCGGCCGGGACGCTCATCGAAGCGACCGTCACCATCGCCGAGGATGTGACCATCGAACCGGATGTGATCCTGCGCGGCGAGACGTCCATCGGCCGCGATACCGTCATCCGAGCCGGCTCACAGATCGCCGACTCGATCATCGGTGAGCGCTGCCTGGTGTGGGCCAGCGTCATCGAGGAGTCGACCGTCGAGGACGATGTGCGCATCGGGCCGTACAGTCATCTGCGCCCCGGGTCGTACGTGGCCAGCCATGCGGAGATAGGCAACTTCGCGGAGATCAAGAAGACCCATCTGGGCGCACGCTCCAAACAGCATCACTTCAGTTACCTGGGTGATGCCGATATCGGGGCCGATGTGAACATCGGGGCGGGCACCATCACCGCCAATTACGACGGTCACGTGAAGCACCGCACGCGCATCGATGACGGCGCGTTCATCGGCTCGGACACCATCCTGCGAGCGCCGGTGACGATCGGCGCGGGGGCCTCGACAGGGGCCGGCTCGGTCGTCACGCGCGACGTGCCAGCGGGCAAGATCGCCGTAGGGGTGCCGGCCCGGATCCGCGATAAGCGCGGGCCTGGTGCGCCGAGCGAGGGCGGGGAGGGAGAGGCCCGGTGAGTGCGGAGTTCCTGGAGATCCTGCTCATCGGACTGCTCATCGTCCTGAACGGCATGTTCGTGGCGGCCGAGATCGCGTTGGTCACCGTGCGCAAGAGCCGGCTGCAGGCGCTCATCGACGAAGGATCGCGCGGCGCTCGGAGGGTCCAGCGGCTGGTCAACCGGCCGGGCCGATTCCTGGCCGTCATCCAGTTGGGCATCACCTTCATCGGCTTCCTCGCCGCGGCCTTCGCCGGGGCAAGCACGGCGGACCGTTTGAGTGACTTCCTCATCTTGCGCTTCGCGTTCGCGGCGGCTGAGGCAGAGGTGGTCAGCCTCGTGTTCGTCACCCTGGCGCTGAGCCTGGTGACCATCGTCTTCGGCGAGCTGGTGCCCAAGACGCTGGCGCTCGCCCACAACGAGCGTTACGCGATGCTGTTCGCCGGCCCGGTCGAATTGCTCGGTCGCGTCTTCGCACCTGTCGTGTGGGTCCTCAATGCCATCACCGACGCGGTCACCCGACTGCTCGGCGTGCGTGAAGGGATGGCCCACGAGCGGCTGACCACCGAGGAGCTGATGATCCTCGTCGAACGGGGCGGTGAACAGGGTGTCATCGAGGCCGAGGAGGAGCAGATGATCGGCGCCGTCCTGGAACTTGGCGAGCGGCGCGTCCACGAGGTCATGGTGCCGCGCATCGACATCGTCGCGGCACCCGTCGATGCCTCCCTGGATGCCATCGTGGATCTCATCGTGAGAGAGGGCCACTCTCGGGTGCCGCTCTACGAGGGCACGGTGGATGGCATCGTGGGCATCCTCTACGCCAAGGATCTGCTGCCCTACCTGAAGGGCCCGGACCAGCCACCGGACCTGCGGGCGCTGATGCGTGAGCCGTTGATCGTGCCCGAGTCGAGGTCGGTCGATGACCTGCTCCATGACTTCCAGCGCGGCAAGGTCCATCTGGCCATCGTCCTCGATGAATACGGCGGCACGGCCGGCCTGGTGACCATCGAGGACGTCATCGAGGAGATCGTGGGCGAGATCCAGGACGAGTACGACGTGGAGGAGCCGATGATCCTGGCCCTGTCCGAGGATGAGGCCCGCGTGGACGGCCGGATGAGCGTGGATGATCTGGTCGATCACTTCGACGTGAAGCTCAACGGTGCCGATAGCGAGGAGTACGACACGGTCGGCGGTCTGGTGTACCACGAGATCGGCGGCGTCCCGCTGGTCGGTGACGTGGTCGAGCTTGACGGCCTGACGCTGACCGTGGAGACGACCGATGGTCGGCGGGTCGGCAAGGTCCTGGCCGTCAGGCGCCGACAGCGAGAGTCGGAGCACGCGTCGGTCGCCGGCGACGGCTGAGCGCGCCTTGGTTCATCAGCCGTTCCATCTCACCACTGTCCGAC
>JACCYW010000343.1 GCA_013696275.1 Chloroflexota bacterium
GCCCAGCCCGACATCAGCCCGCTTCGGCTAATCGACGCCCCAGCTCCTTGGCCCCTGCCCGTATCGAACGTGCAGCGGTCGCGCGCCACTTCGGGCCGCACCGGTCGGCTGGCCCGGTGACCGCAAGGGCGCCTACGATGCCATCGCTGCGCAGGATGGGAACGGCCAGCTCCACAGTGCTCTCGACCAGTTCACCCGCGCTCGTGGCGATACCGGCCGATAGGATCTCGGCCAAGCCCCGCCGGAGTGCGCGCACGCTGAGCGTTGAGCGGGTGACCGGCTCAAGGCCCTGCGCGAGCACCTCATCGATTATCTCCACCGGTGCATAGGCGAGTAGGACGCGCGAGGTCGCGCCGGCATACAGGGGAGCAGTGGCACCTGGCGGGAACGAAACGCGGATGGGCTTGGCTGACTCGACCTGATGGACGTTCACGGCGGCCAGCCCGACTCGCCGCGCAACGAGAGCGGTCTCGCCGGTCGCCACGACGAGCTCGCGGAGGATCGGGTCGGACAGCTTGACGAGCTGCTCGCTGGTGACGATGGAACCAGAGCTGATGAGCAGCCTCGGCCCGAGCCGGTAGCGGCCGTCGCGATGATCGACGAAGCCGAACTCGACCAACGTGCGCAGGTATCGGTAGACGCTCGAGATGGGCATGCCCAGGACCGCGGCCAGTTCGTCGACCCGGATCTCGCCCCGGTCGGAGACCGTCAGGAGGAGGCGCAGCCCGCGCGCGAAGGAGGTGTCACCCGAGGCTTCCTCGGGCGGACGGTCGCGCGCGGTGGGCATCCTTTCATTCTGGCCGATGAGCCGCCGCTCGAGCGTCGACACCGGCCAACCACTGGCGGGCAGCCTCACCCAATCCGGCCACTGCGTAGCCTCCCTCCTGCACGATGACGAGCGGGCGCCCGGCACCGGCCACCAGCTCTCCACAGCGCCTGAAGCCGTCGTGCGTGATGGCCAGGTCACCGAGCGGATCCTGCTCGAAGGTGTCCAGGCCGAGGCTGACCACGAGCGGCCCGTCGGTCCGATCCAGGAGCCAGTCCACGGCCCGCTCCAATGCCATCAGGTACGCGTCATCGTCGGTGCCCATGGCCAGTGGCACATTGAGCGTCGCCCCGAGACCGGGCCCCTCGCCAGTCTCCTCGGCCGAGCCGGAGAAGTAGGGGTAGAGGCGCTGCGGATCGGAGTGCAGTGAGGCGTATGCGACATCGGCACGCTCATAGAAGATGGCCTGCGTGCCGTTGCCGTGGTGCACGTCGACATCCAGGATGCCCACTCGCATCCGGCTGCGCCGCACCAGCCACTCGGCAGCGATGGCCGCGTTGTTGAGATAGCAGTAACCACCGAACATGCCGCGTGCGGCATGGTGACCCGGCGGGCGGCACAGGCCGTAAGCCGCTCGTTCGCCGTCGAGCACCGCCTCGGCCACCTCGACGGCCACGTCGACGGCCGCCCGTGCGGCCCGGTATGTGCCTTCCATGAGCGGGGTCATCGTGTCGAAGCACCAGTAGCCGATGCGGCCCTCCGGGGCGACCGGTCGTGATGCCTCGCCCATCGCACCTCGATATCCCGCCAGCAGGAAGGTGTCGGGCACGATGGCCGTCCGTCGGGCGGCTCGACCAGAGGCGACCCACTCCGCCCACGCACCCTCCAGGTAGCCCACCAGGTCCGCGTCGTGCACGGCCAGGATGGGTCCCAGACCCCATCCGCGTGGCTCAGCCAGTCGATGCCGACCATCCCGTTCCAGGGCATCGCGGATAGCGGCTGCTCGGGCCGGCACTTCGTAGGCCGGCACGGGCAGACCAGACACCACCTCGTGGCGGTACGTATGCTCGGCCTGGACTGGAGAGTGGATCACCCGCATCGTCAGCGGCGATGGTAAGGGCCGCGCAGGGCAGGATCAGGACGACGCGCTAGAGTCGAACCGATGGCTCGCCGCGTCCACATCTTCGACCCACCCGATCGCTTCGTGTGCGGCACGGTCGGCCCGGTCGGCGAACGGACCTTCTTCCTCCAGGCCATCGCCGGTCCGCGCATCATCTCGGTCGCGCTCGAGAAGGTCCAGGTGGCCGTGATGGCCGATCGCATCGGCGCCATCCTGGCCGAGCTCGACCGGCGCGGCACAGCGCCGGCTCTCCAGGCGACCGTGGAACAGGATGAGCGACCGCTCGATGAGCCTCTGCGCGAGGAGTTTCGGGTGGGCACCATCGCCCTCTCGTGGGATGAGGATCAGGGCGTGCTCGAGGTCGAGGCTCGGGCTCAGACCGACGATCCGGAGGTGCTGGAAGTCGAGAGAGACGATGACGATGAGGGTCCGGACCTGGTCCGGGTCCGGATCTCACCCCTTGCCGCGCGTGGCTTCGTGGAGCGCGCGGCCAGGATCGTGGCTGGCGGACGGCCGCCGTGCCCCTTCTGCGGTCAGCCGCTCGAGCCGCAGGGCCACCTATGTCCTCGTCGCAACGGGTACCTCAACTGACCATCGACCACGGCCTGCGCGCGGATCGTCTCCGTGACGGGACCATCGAGATCGTCGGCCGGCTGGTCGAGGCTTCCAACATGACGCTCTACTGCGACCTCGGCGATGGCGACCATTGTGTCTACAAACCGATACGGGGAGAACGCCCACTCGATGACTTTCCGGGCGGCACCCTGGCCTTCCGGGAGGTCGCCGCATTCGAAGTCTCCGAGGCAGCCGGCTGGCGGATCGTCCCGCCAACCGTACTACGGGACGGTCCGTTGGGCCTGGGCATGGTCCAGTGGTGGGTCGACGTCGATCCGGAGGCGAACATCCTGGAGATGATCCTCACCAGGGACCAGCGGTTACGCCCGATGGCGCTCTTCGACGCGGTCGTGAACAACGCTGACCGCAAGGGCGGTCACCTGTTGCCGACCGACGATGGCCACCTGTATGGCTGCGACCACGGCGTCTGCTTCGCCATCGATCCGAAGTTGCGCAGCGTCCTGTGGGGCTGGCGGGGCGAGAAGCTGACGGCGCAGGAGCGAGCCTGCCTGCGTGACGTGCGGGCGCTACTGCGCGGACCGCTCAGGCAGCGCCTGAGTGAGTTGCTGTCGCCGGAAGAGGTCGACGCCACGGACCATCGTGTGGCCGACCTGTTGCAGTCCGACCGG
>JACCYW010000357.1 GCA_013696275.1 Chloroflexota bacterium
CGATGCGAACGACATTCCCTACCACAGGTGCGCTGCACTTCTCGACTCGAGGCGAGTACGGCGTGCGGCTGATGGTCGAGCTGGCTCGTCACCACGGCAGCGGACCGGTCAGTCTGACCGAGCTGGCCGATCATGAAGCGCTGCCGCGACCCTATCTAGAACAACTCGTGGTCAGCCTGCGCGAGTCGGCCCTGGTGTCCAGTACTCGTGGCGCCCACGGGGGCTACGAACTGGCACGGGATCCGGACCAGATCCGGATGAGTGAAGTGATCCGGGCCCTGGAAGGACCCATCGCACCGATGATCTGCGCCAGCGAGGATCCAGCTCATGCCGACCTGTGCGACCGGACCAGCTTCTGCAACGTCAATCTGCTATGGGGCCGGGTCAGGGATGCCCTCATCTTCGCCCTCGACTCGGTGACCCTCGCGGAGCTGGCCCAGCCTCGGGCCGCCCATCCCCACCATCCCATGTCCGTATCGATCGAGCCGATGCACAAGGAGCCACTCCGGACCATATGAATCCCACCGACACGGCCGTTCTCCCCGGCGACCCAGTGACCGACGTGCCAGGCAGCGCGATGACCACCGATGACCGCGAGCTGGTCATCAGCGACCTGCACGTGGTGCCCATCGGCCAGCCCGACCGGGAGATCCTGGCCGGCATCGACCTGGTCGTGCGCAAGGGCGAGGTGCACGCCATCATGGGCCGCAACGGGTCCGGCAAGACCACACTGGCATACGCGCTGATGGGCCACCCGGCCTACCAGGTGACCCACGGTCAGGCGATGTGGAAGGGCCTGGATGTCCTCAAGCTCAGCCCGGACAAGCGGGCCAGGCTGGGACTCTTCCTGGCTTTCCAGTACCCGACCGCCATCCCCGGTCTGTCGGTGGCCAGTTTCCTGCGCACCGCACTCAACGCTCGGCGGCGCGGTCTGACCGGGGGCGATAGCGACTTCGACCCTTCCGATCCGACCCGCGGGGGCATCAGCATGGGCGACTTCCGACGCCTCATCCGCGAGAAGATGGCGTTGCTTCGACTTGACGACGCATTCGCCGCCCGGTACGTCAACGAGGGCTTCTCAGGCGGCGAGAAGAAGCGCCTCGAGATGCTCCAGATGGCGATACTCCAGCCGGAGTTCGCCGTGCTCGATGAGACCGATTCGGGTCTCGATATCGATGCCCTGCGGATCGTCGCGGAAGGCGTCAACGCGCAGCTGAGCCCGGACCTGGGGATCCTGCTCATCACCCATTACCAACGCCTGCTCAACTACATCACGCCTGACTTCGTGCATGTGCTGGCGGCCGGGCGGATCGTGGCGTCCGGCGGGCGCGACCTCGCGCTGCGCCTGGAGCAGGAAGGCTACGGGCCGATCCTGCGTGAGGCGGGACTGCCGGCCAGCGCCTCGGATGAGGCCGAGCCGGCCGAGCCGGCTGAGGAGTCCGAGGTGCACGCGTGACGGCCGTCACGCAGGCCGTGCCGGCCATCGACCGCGAGACCGGTGGAAAGGCCGCCGCACTGGACACCGGCCACTCATCGGAGGCTATCGCGCGACCGATCGATGTGGAGCAGATCCGACGCGACTTCCCGATCTTCGAGCGTGACTTCGGAGGAAAGCGCCTGGCCTATCTGGACAGCGCTTCGACATCGCTGAAGCCGCGCACCGTCATCGAGGCGGTCGACGGCTACAACTCGCGCTACACGGCCAACGTGCATCGCGGCATCTACACCACCGGTGAAGAGGCGACGGCCGCCTACGAGGCGGCCCGGGTCAAAGCGGCTCACTTCATGAATGCACCGGACAGCCACGAGGTGGTCTTCGTTCGAAATGCCACGGAGGCCATCAACCTGGTCGCCTACAGCTGGGGACGGCGCCACATCGGCCAGGCCGACACGATCGTCCTGACCGAGATGGAGCATCACGCCAACCTGGTGCCCTGGCAGTTGCTCAGCCAGGAGAAGGATGCCGACCTGGAGTTCGTGCCCTTCGATGGACAAGGCGTATTGAACCAGCAGAGCTTCGAGGTGCTCCTGCGCACCAAGCCCAAGCTGGTCGCCTTCACGCAGGTGTCGAACGGCATCGGGACGATCAATCCGGTTCGCGAGATGGTCGCTGCTGCCCACGAAGCGGGTGCCATCGTCCTGGTCGACGGAGCACAGGCTGTGCCCCACGGGCCGGTCGATGTGGTCGATCTGGGCTGCGACTTCTACGTCTTCTCCGGCCACAAGGTGCTCGGGCCGACCGGCTCAGGCGTCCTCTGGGGACGACGTGAGCTGCTGGAGTCGATGCCTCCGTTCATGGGCGGCGGCGAGATGATCCGCGAGGTCCACCTGCGGCGCACGGAGTTCAATGACGTGCCCTGGAAGTTCGAGGCGGGCACACCGGACATCGCGGCCGCCATCGGGCTTGGCGCAGCACTCGATTATCTGAGCGCCATCGGCATGAACAACGTCCGCACCCATGAGCGGGAGCTGACCCAGTACGCGCTGGAGCTGTTGCCGCGGGAGGTGCCTGACATCCGCATCTACGGACCGCCCTCGGCCGACGACCGGGCTGGTATCGTCACCTTCAACCTGCCCGGGATCCACCCTCATGACGTGGCCACCCTCCTCGACCGGGCCGCCGTCGCCGTCCGGGCCGGCCACCACTGCACGCAGCCGCTCCACGAGCGGATGGGCGAAGCGGCGACCGC
>JACCYW010000358.1 GCA_013696275.1 Chloroflexota bacterium
AGCTCGATCATCCTGGCTTCGCCAAGCCCGGCCAGCCTGTCCATCAACCTTCACTCGCTGGGCGGCATCCGGGCCCGTTACGTGCAGCCCTGGGAAGACGCCAACCTGGGCAACGGGGTCTACATCATGGATGCCGCCATCGACCGCGTGGAGCGCGACGGAGACCTCTTCCGCGTCTACCTCCACTCGTCGGCCAGCGGCGGCCCGTTCGTGGCGGAGGTGGATGAGGTCATCGCCGCGACCGGCTTTTCCTGCCCGCTGCAGGATCTGCCCGAGCTGGGCGTGAGTACCTTCGGCCAGAGCCGCCTGCCAGCCATGACCGACTTCTTCGAGAGTGCCACTGTCCCGGGCATCTTCTTCGCGGGGACCATCGGCCAGGGTGTGGCGGGGCTCCGCAAGTTCGGTATCCCGGCAAACTCGGGAGCCGTGCATGGGGCCCGCTACAACGCCCGCCTGACTGCTCGGCACATCGCGGAGCAGCACTTCGGGGTGCGCATCGATCGCCCGACGGTGGCCCCGCGGGAGATGGTCGACATGTTGCTCGATGAGCTCACACTGGCACCCGAGATCTGGAACCAGAAGTCGTATCTGGCCCGGGCCCTGGAACGCCAGGCTGACGGGTCGATGCGCGATGAGGGTGTCGTGCCGCTGGCTGCCTTCGTGGACACGCCCGGCCCTGATGGCATCGCGGTGACCATCGAGACGAACGCGCAAGGCAGCATCTATCCCATCGCCTACGTACGCCGGAACGGACGAGTGGCGGGCGAATCCCCGCTCGACCCGCAACCTTTGCACGACTTCAGGACAGCCGCCCATGCGCGCCGGATGGGGGATATCGTGGCTCCCCTCATGCCTCGTTGAGACGATCGATCGCCCGATCGGAGGTACCCATCGCGCGGGTGGCGCGCGATCGGACAGCGTTCGACGAACCACTCTCGCCGGCGCCAGATGACGCCACGGCAAAGCGCGCCACGGTGCGCCTGGCCGACCGACTCGCGCATGCGCAGGGACAGGGTCAAGGCACCCCGCCGCGGCCGCGCGAGATCCAGGCCATGGCCGTCATCCATGAGGCGATGCATCAGCTGATCGCGCAGCATCGGTCCCGGGATGAGGAGCCGGCGTTCCACTCCGCCCTGGCTGCCGTGGCTCGTGAGGTGGGACCCGAGGCGCTCGAGGAAGCCCTTCGGACGTACGCCGTCGAGTTCCCGGTGGCTGCGGTCTACCAGGGAGTAGAGGCGCCCGATGCCTACCTTGAGGGTGCCACCTCCGATCGACCCCATCGTGAGCACGTCCTTGAGGAGCTGCTGCTGCTGTGGCTCACCAACCGCAACCCGGCCTTCACCAGACACGGTGACCTGTTCGACGATACGCCGGTGGCCGAGGCGTCCCTGTACGCCGACATCGTGGAGAGCCTTCACCACCATCTGGCGCCCGATGCTCTGGCGGATCCGGGCGACGACCTGGTAGCACGACTGCTGGCCCCTGCGCAGGCGGCACCTGGATCGCTCGCTGGACAGTTGCGCTACATCCGCCAGAACTGGCCGGGCGTGTCCGGCCTCGTCGATCGACTCGCCCCCGACCTGGATCGGCTGGCCGCCCAGGAGCGTGGCCAGGTAGTCGTGTGGGATGACGTGGATGTCGACGATGCCGGCGTGCGCGGGCCGGGTCTGGCGACCCCACCGGTCGGTGCGGCAGGCCCTGGACCAGCCGATGCGCAGGCGCTCCACGGTTTCGCCGGCCTGGACGACGAAACGGAGGCCTATAGCCCTGATCGCGATTGGATGCCCCGCCTGGTCCTGACGGCCAAGAGCACCTACGTCTGGTTGGACCAGTTGAGCCATCGGTACGGTCGAGCCATCCGGACGTTGGATGCCGTGCCCGATGAAGAGCTCGATTCACTGGCCGCCCACGGGTTCAGCGGGCTCTGGCTGATCGGCCTGTGGCAACGCAGCCATGCCTCCCAGGTCATCAAGCAACGCCGCGGCGACGCCGACGCGGTCGCTTCCGCCTATTCGCTCATGGACTACCGCATCAGTGACGACCTGGGTGGTGAGGAAGCCTTCGCTCAGCTCCGTGGGCGGGCCATGGCTCGTGGCATCCGGCTGGCGTGCGACATGGTGCCCAACCACATGGGCCTCGACTCCCGCTGGGTGATGGACCATCCCGACCGCTTCATCTCACGACCGGATAGCCCGTTCCCGGCCTATACCTTCAGCGGGCCGAACCTGTCGGCTGACGAGCGGGTGGGCATCTACCTGGAGGACCACTACGACGATCGCTCGGATGCGGCCGTGGTCTTCAAGCGGGTCGAAAGATGGAACGGTGAACAGCGCTACGTCTACCACGGGAACGACGGGACCGGGACCGCCTGGAACGACACGGCCCAACTGGACTACCTTCGGGCGGACGTTCGGGAGGCCGTCATGGACGCCATCATCGCGGTCTGCAAGCGGGCCCCCATCATCCGCTTCGACGCCGCGATGACGCTGGCGCGAAGGCACGTGCAGCGTCTCTGGTACCCCCTTCCCGGGCACGGTGAGTCCATCCCGTCGCGTGCTGACGCTGCTCTCAGTGGCGCTGAGTTCGCCGCCCGGATGCCGCGCGAGTTCTGGCGCGAGGTGGTCGACCGGGTGGCGGCCGAGGCACCCGACACGCTCCTCCTGGCCGAAGCCTTCTGGCTGATGGAGGGCTATTTCGTCCGAACGCTGGGCATGCATCGTGTCTACAACAGCGCCTTCATGCACATGCTGCGCGACGAGGACAACGCCGGCTACCGGACGGTCCTGCGCAACACGCTGGCCTTCGATCCGGAGATCCTGCAGCGCTATGTCGACTTCA